>CAJXDV010000007.1 GCA_913052435.1 uncultured Pelagibacteraceae bacterium | reverse complement strand
GAAAAGGAAATAATTTAATTGTTCACAATTTTAAAAAAGAAAAAATATTACTTAAAAAATAAAAAAATTCACCAAAAATAATATCAGTTGGTCTACATTGTGGGTTAATTGGTAGACCTGAAAGAATCCAATCTTTAAGAAAATTTTTAAATTATGTTTTAAGCTTTAAAGATGTCTGGATATGTAAAAGAGTATAAAGAATTACCAATAAAATTTTTTCTCTTAATATTCTGCACTAATTGAAACGTAATGCGCTACAGCTTCAATTTCTTTAGGAGATAATTCGCCTTGATAAGCAGGCATAACACCTATTCCGTTTGTTACTGCAGCTATTACCCTCATTATATCTGGTCTAATTTCATTTAAATTTGGTCCAATATTGCCGTATGATCCTGCATCTAAAAGTGTATGACATATTGCGCAATTACCTTGATCTAAAAAAATTTTCTTTCCTGCATTAAAAATTTCATCTGATTTAACTTGATTAAAAATAGACAAAAAAATTATTGAAATAAATAAGTATTTTGCGAAATTAATAATTAATTTTTTCACTATAAAATTTGGTATCATAAATAAAAAAAATTAAAAAGGAGAATTTGTAATGAAAGGTTATTGGGTAAGTTTGTATACAATAATTGAAAATCAAGAAAATCTAATAAAATATGCAGAAACCGTAACTCCCATTATCAAAAGCTATGGTGGTATACCTCTTGTTAGAGGAGGAAAATATAAAGTTTATGAAGGGGATAACTTTTCAAGAACAGTGATTTGGGAATTTCCTAGCTACGAAAAAGCAATTGAATGCCATGATTCCAAAGAATATCAAGCTGGCTGGGATCTAGCCAAAGAAACTACCGTAAGACACATGCAGGTAATAGAAGGATTTAGTATTGAATAGGTTCGTTGTCAATTGAACGCCACAAATACCATGTTGCAACTGAACAATAAGGTGAAAATTTTATTTTAAGTTTTTTTAAAAAATTTTTTGGCGGCAAATATTTTTTTTTATAATTATTTGAAATTGCTCTTAACAAACCAATATCTTGGACAGGCCAAATATTTGATCTGTTATAGGTAAATAATAAAATCATCTCTGCTGACCATCTTCCTATTTGTCTTAATTTTGATAAATATAAAATTGCTTCCTCATCATTCATTTTTTGAATCAACTTTGGATTAAAAGATTTATCAATAAATTTTTTAGACAGTTCTTTTATGCCTTTAATTTTCTGTCTACTAAGACCACATTTTTTTAATTTTGCATTAGTAATTAAATTAACATTTTTAGGATTAATATTACCCTTACAAGCTAATTTAAATTTTATAAAAACTGAACTAGCAGCAGCAACACTAATTTGTTGACTAATAATACTTTTGCAAAGTGAAAAAAATACATTTTTTCTTGTTGTCAAATTACTATTAATATATTTTTTAATTAAATTTTTCATAACTTTGTCTTTTTTGACAAGATATTTTTTTGCCTTATTCCAATATGCGGGCGGTGTTTTACTCATTTC
Organism: uncultured Pelagibacteraceae bacterium; assembly: GCA_913052435.1. Taxonomy (GTDB): domain Bacteria; phylum Pseudomonadota; class Alphaproteobacteria; order Pelagibacterales; family Pelagibacteraceae; genus Pelagibacter. The sequence continues at coordinate 18,111 of CAJXDV010000007.1, read as the reverse complement.
TTGAATGTGAAAGTTGTTTTTTTAAATAAATTTCTCTTCTATATATTATAATAGAAGAAAAGATTACAAGGAAAGCACCAACTAAAGTTTTGTATGTTGGTAATTCATCCCAAAAAATATAGCCAAAGAAAATTGCAAAAAGTAAAGCAAGATACCTTAATGGTGTAACTAAAGAGACCTCTGACAATTTGTAAGCTTGAGTAAGCAATAAGTTTGCAACACCGCCTAAAATTCCAATCAATGAAAGTAATATAAAATCAACTAAAGATGGCATGATCCAGTTAGTGCCTGAAAGAGTAAAAAAACTACTTATAGTAATACTAAAAGAGAAATAAAATCCAATTAACCAAATTGGTTCTGTAGTTGATAACTGTCTTAAAACAATTGCAACGTAGGAAAGTCCTATACAAAAAATTATAGGATAAAAATAATAGATATTTAAAGAAGTGAAACCTGGCTCTGAAATAATAACAATACCAATAAAACCAATTAGTACCGCTAACCATCTATATATTCCAACACGCTCACTAAGAAAAAATATCGACATTAGAGTAGTAAAAATTGGAGCTGCATAGGTAATACTAACTACTGTTGCAAGAGGAAGCTCTCTTAGAGCAAGAAAAATTGCCGCTAGTGCTATTAAACCAGATAAACATCTTAAAAAATGCAACCCTGGTCTTGTTGTATAATAAAAATTTTTTAACTTTTTATTAGGAATTAAAAAAAGAATAGGTATTAATCCAAAAAACCCTCTAAAAAATATAACTTCTCCCAATGGATAGTTTTCTGACCATTTGACAATTAGATCCATTACTGAAAAAAAGCACACAGATAAAAACATGCACAAAAAACCTAATTGATTTTTGGAAAGCATAGGAATAACTTTAAATTAATTAGAACATTTATCAATGGAAATAGCAGTTTTAGCTTTGGGATGCTTTTGGGAACCGGAAATTAAATTTAGTAAACTTAACGGTATTATAAAAACAGAAGTAGGATACTGTGGTGGAAACAATCCACAAACTACTTATAGAGAAGTTTGTACAGATAAAACAAATCATGCAGAAGTTGTTAAATTAGAATTTGATCCAAAAATAATTTCCTACGAACAAGTATTAGAATATTTCTTTAAAATACATGATCCAACTACATTAAATTCACAAGGACCAAATTTTGGAACACAATATAGAAGTGAAATTTTTTATTTGAATTCAAATCAAAAAAATATTGCAGAAAAAATAAAGGGAAAAGAAAGTCAAAGATTATCTGAAAAAATAGTCACAAAGTTATCACCTGTAAAAAATTACTGTACAGCTGAGGAATATCATCAAAGATATCTTGAAAAGAGGTAAAATGTCTTTAGTTACTACAAATTGGTTGGAGAAAAATATAACTAAGGTTAAAATATTAGATTGCTCATGGCATATGCCAAATGTTAATCGAAATGCGTATGAAGAATATCATCAAAAACATATTCCAGAAGCAATTTTCTTTGATCTAGATAAATATTCTGATCTAAATACTGATCTTCCACATATGTTACCTGATCCAATTACATGGGAAAATATTGTATCTTCTCTGGGTATTTCTAATGATGACAGAATAATAATTTATGACAATTCCGACGTATTAAGCTCTTGCAGATGTTGGTATAATTTTATTTATTTTGGTCATAATCCTAATCTTGTTAGTGTTTTAGATGGAGGTTTAAAAAAATGGATACTAGAAAAAAAACTAACTTCCAATATTCAAACCAATTTAACTAAATCAGAATATAAAGCTCAAGAGAATAAAAAATTAGTTAAAAATAAAAATCAAATTAATGAAAATATTAATAAAAAAGATTTTGTTGTTATAGATGCAAGAAGTAAGGAAAGATTTGAAGGAAAAGTTCCAGATCCTAGAAAAAACGTTAGAAGTGGTTCAATTCCAAACTCTCTTTGTCTGCCATACAAAGAAATAATAAATGAAAATAATACATTTAAGAATATTGATGAAATTTCAGAAAAGTTTAATCAAATAATTGATCCAAATAATAATAATAGAGTATTTTCGTGTGGTTCTGGGGTTACCGCGTGTGTTTTGGCACTTGCATATTCTCTAGTAAAAACTAAATATATGCCTACTATTTATGATGGCTCGTGGGCTGAATATGGAAAAATTTAAATTATGAAAAGATCAACAAAAATTATATCCATAATAATTATATTCTTTTTGATAATCGCTAGTGTGGTTGTCGCAAGGACTATGATAGGAAGCCATTTTAAAAAAAAATTTGGTAAAAGACCGCTTCCAGGTATAATAGTAAAAACTGTAGAGCAGCGAAAATTCCAAAATAAAATTGAAACATTTGGAACGGCAGTTCCGATGAAAGTTCAGTCATATAATGTTGAAAAATATGAAATTTTAGAAACAATTAAATATAATCAAAAAATTAAAGCTGGGGACGTAATTGTAAAGTTAAAAAATAGAAATATTGTTGCTCCCTTTGATGGTGTAATTGGAAAAAGAAATTTTTCTGACGATATTAAAGTAGCCGAAAGTTCTTTAGTAATTAATCTTGAAGATTCATCTATATTGTTTGTTGATGTGGATATACCGGAAGTATTTGCTCCTTACATAAAAAAAGGTTTGAGTGTGAATATAAAATTTTCAGGAAATAAAGAAAAAAATTATGAAGGGATAGTTGATTCATTGGCAAGTAGAATAAATACAAACAAAAGATCTTTAGCAGCTAGAATTAAATTAAGCAATTCAAACCTAGAGATTTTACCTGGGGCACTTCTAGAAGTTACTATTAAATATAACGAAAGAAATTCTTTAAGTATTCCAGATACTAGTGTCATACTAGAAGGTAACAAAACATATATTTATAAAGTAGATGAAGAAAACATAACTAAAAGAGCAGAAATTATAATTGGTAATCGAAATCAAGGATATCTTGAGGTCAAATCTGGATTAAATGAAGGCGACATAATTGTAGCTGAAGGTTTAAAAAAAGTTAGACCTAATGGTAAAATTAAACCTATTAAAAAATAATGTACATAACAGATGTTAGCATAAGGAGACCAGCATTTTCGTGGGTATTATCTCTTATACTAGTTGTATTTGGAACATTTGTTTTTTGGAAATTGCCTGTAAGAGAACTGCCTTCGGGTTTACAGCCTCCGGTAGTTCAAGTTCAAGTTGAGTATGCGTCTGCATCAGCACCTATAGTTGATGAGGAAGTAACTCAAGTTCTTGAAGATGTAATTGGAGGAGCCGAGGGTATTAAAAATATAGATTCAAAATCTGAAAATGGGAAAAGTACCATTAAAATTGAATTTGATACTGAAATTGACTTGGACGATGCAGCAAATGATATTAGAGAAAGAGTTGCAAGAGTAGTGGGCCGTCTTCCTTCAGAGTCTGATCCACCAGAAATTCTTAAACAATCTGCAGGATTTACAACAACGATGTGGCTTGCTTTATCATCTTCTACCTGGAGTGACTTGGAACTAGGAGATTATGCTGAAAGATATTTAGTTGATCAATTTTCAAGTATTAAAAATGTTGGTCAAATAAGAGCGGGTGGATTAAGAAAACTAAGTGTTAGAGTTTGGATTGATCCAATAAAGTTAGCTGCAAACAATTTAACTATCCAAGAGGTGGAAGGTGCGCTAAGAAATGAAAATGTTCGTTTGCCCGCAGGCACACTTGAAGCTGATAATATAGATTTAACTATAAATATAGACAAATCATATAGCGACTTAGAAAAACTTAAACAATTACCAATTAAAAAAGATAAAAACAATTTAGTAAGGCTTTCTGATATAGCTAACTTAGAATTTGGACCAGTATCTGAAAAAGCTTTATTTAGAGCTCAAAGTAAAAATGCATTAAATTTAAAAACAGTTGGAATTGGAATTTATGCAAGAAGTGGTGCTTCTACAGTGGAGCTATCCAAAGATATTAAAAAGAAAATTAAAGAAGTTAAAAAAAAACTCCCTGACGATTTAAATTTAGAGATCGTTTTTAATAGAGCTACTTACATCGGAGAAGCAATTAGTGAAGTCTACAAAACTTTAACTATTGCATTTATATTAGTTGTAGTAATTATTTATTTATTTTTAGGAAATCTTAGAGCGGTGATAGTGCCTGCAATAGCTTTGCCAGTAAGTTTAATTGCAACATTCTTGGGAATTTATTTATTTGATTTATCAATTAATATATTTGTTCTTTTAAGTTTTATTTTAGCCATTGGAATAATAACAGATGACTCTGTTATTATGACAGATGCCATATATAGACGGATAGAAAATGGAGAAACTCCTCTTGTGGCAGCTTATAAAGGATCTAAACAAATTACTTTTGCTATAATTGCAACAACACTAATTTTGGTTGCTGTATTTTTGCCTCTTATATTTATAGAAGGAATTGCAGGAACTTTGTTTAAAGAAACTGCTATTGCACTTTCATTTGCAATTGTTGTTTCATCACTTGTGGCTTTAACATTGTCACCAATGTTAGGTAGTAAATTTTTAGATAAAAAAAATAAATCAAATTTTGTTGTTATTTGGTTTGGTAAATTTTTCAATGGTTTTTCAAACTTTTATAGTGAAACATTAATTTTCTGGTTAAATAAAAAAAAAACTATCATCACCTTTATCATTTTGATGATAATTGGCTCAGGGACATTATATAATTACATAAAAAAAGAGCTTCTTCCCCTAGAAGACAGGGGAACATATTTAGTTATAGGATTTACAGATGAAGGTAGTTCTTTCGAATATACACGAAATAGAGCTGAAGATGTCGAAAAGAGACTTATACCATTCTTAAAATCAGAAGAAAGTCCCTATGATAGATTCCTAATGATTGTTCCAGGATTTGGAACGGATAATAGTTTTATAATAATTGCTCTATTAGATAATTGGAAAAATAGAAAACAGAATTCTCAAACCATAATGAGACAAGCTATAGGAAAAATAGTTACCGTTCCTCAAACAGTAGCTTTTCCTATTTCTCCTCAGTCAATAAGAGTTTCTAGCTACAATAAACCTGTACAAATGGTTATTTATGGAAACACTTATGAAGAGTTAGAAGAAGTACAATCTAAATTTATCAGAATGTTAAGAAGAAATGAAAATTTATCTAGTATAGAGTCTGACTTCAGTAGAAATAAGCCTGAGGTAAAATTATTAATTAATAAAAATAAAGCTAAAGATTTAGGTGTATCTGCTCAAGCAATTGGACAAACTTTGGAAACATTGTATGGAGGAAAAACGGTTACCAAGTTTAATAAACTTGGAAAAGAATATCCAATTATTCTTCAACAATACTTAGAAGATAGAAAAGATAAGGAAAGTTTAAGTAAAATTTTTATTAGATCAGAAAATTCTGGAAGTTTAATTTCACTTTCAAATTTAGTTGATTTTAAAGAAGAAGGTTCAGCAAGCAAACTATCAAGATATAATAGACAAAGAGCAGTAACAATTTCAGCAAATATAAGTGAAAACTATACATTATCTGAGGCAATTAAATATTTAGAAACAACCATGTCTCAAGTAGCACCTGAAAAACAAATTACTTGGAAAGGTAAATCTGAAGAATTAAAAGAAACCAGCAATGAATTATATATAATTTTTGCTTTGGCATTGTTAACTGCCTACCTTGTTATGTCGGCAACATTTAATTCTTTTGTTCATCCCTTTATAATAATTTTAACTGTACCGCTTGCTGTGTTTGGTGGGCTTGTATTTATATTATTTTTAAATACTTCGATAAATATTTTTTCTCAAATTGCCCTTGTAATATTAATTGGAATTTCGACAAAAAATAGTATTCTTATAGTTGATTATGCTAATCAATTAAGAACGACTGGTAAAGATATTGAGACAGCCGTTAGAGAAGCTTGTGATTTAAGGTTTAGACCAATTATTATGACTTCTCTTAGTACTATGATAGCAATGATGCCTTTAGTTGTAGGAAATATTGGACCAGGTGCTGGGGAAGAATCTAGGTTAGCAGTAGGCGCAACCATACTAGGCGGAATGATTATATCTACATTTTTTACCTTATATGTAACACCAACTATGTATTTAACTTTAGCAAAAAATACAAAAAGAATTGATGCCGTCGATATAGAGTTAAAGAATCAATTGAATTAAAAAATAATATATTTTCTGGTAGTTAATGACTTGCTGCATTTAGCCAGTTGATCTTTGTATTTATTAGATTGATTTTCAACTTTTTTTGCAAGCAATATAACTTTTTGTTTTTGTTTATAATTTTTGTAATTTCCCCATCCTTCATGGTAAGCAATATATTGTCCAAAAGCATCCTTCTTAGAAATTTTCAAAATTTTTTCAGTTTTATTTGTATACCAGCCTATAAAATCAACGCTGTCTTTAAATCTTGTTCTTGTGGCTAATTTGTTACCTGTTTCATCTTTATATTGTTTCCATGTTCCTTTAACTGCTTGCGAATAACCAAAAGAACTGGATGGTCTTCTATAAGGTATAACTTTAAAGATTTTTCGTCTTTGCGGTCTTGCTAGCCAGTCAAAGTCTGACTCCATTTTAATAATAGCTAACTGTAGATAAATAGGTGTCCCCCACTTCTGTTCAGATTTTTTTGCATGCTTATACCAAAGATATCTTTCTGAAAAAATCGAACAACTATCTGCTGTATTTTTGGGAATGGAAGAACAGGCAGAAACAAATAAAAAAATTATAAAAAATAATTTATATCGAATCATTAAGTACTTTATAAATTATTTATTTTTCTTTCTCCATTCCCAAGGCATATCAAATTCTCCACTCCATATTACTCTATTTTTATCTTTTGCTATTTCTTGATCTTTTAAATATTTTTTTGAATATTTTAAATAAGCAACTGCATTACCAGATAATACCATAATTTTATTTAAATCTATTAAATCATTATTTGGTCCAGAAACATAACAAGTTCCTAAGATTCTTCCATATCTGTCTTTATTTTTATAATAACAAGTAACTTCTGAATTAATATTATATTCTGTAATATCGCTTAAATAAATATATGTTTCGAGTGCAAACTTTGATTGTTGACCACATAAATAGAATTGTGAATTTTTTATTCCACATGTCTGATTTATTTCAGGAGCGTCAATTCCAAAAAGTCTAATCTTTTTTTCTTCAATTTTAATTGTATCTCCATCAATAACCTTTGCTGTTCCTTTAATAATCTTTTTACCCTCGCTTAAAGAATTAGTAATGTTTGTGATAAATAAAATAAAAATTAAACTACTTAAACTCAGACTTCGCTTTTTCATTAAGCTCATCCATTTTTTTTCTAATATCTTCGTCTGAAATATTATGATCTTTTAAGTCTGTTTTTACTTTTCTAAAAACATCTTCATCTCCTGCTTCGGCAAAATCAGCTTTTATAACTGATTGAATATATTCTTTTTCTTGATCAGCATTATATCCTAAAATTTGTGAAGCCCATTGACCTAGATATTTATTTCTACGAGCACTTACTTTAAATTGTAGCTCTTCATCATAAGCAAACTTTTTTTCAAAACTTTTTTCTCTTTCATCAAAAGAACTCATTTTAACCTCCTAAAAATAAATAATTTAAATAAAATTAATGATAACAATACTCCCAATATGTTTCCAAGTAAATCTTCAACCTCAAAACTTCTGTTAGGAATAATTATATGTAACAATTCTAAAACTATTGATAATAAAATCAAATAATAAGTTATTTTTTTTAAATTTTTTGAAAAAGATATAAATCCTAAAGTTGATAAAATAAAAAAAACATAAACATGATTTGAGGAAACAATAAAATCTCTTGTTAGCTGTGGCTGGATAAAACAATCATTATATAAAAAACAGCCTAAAATACTTCCTGGATATAAATAGAAAATAATTATAATAATGTTCGAAAAATAAAATGAATTCTTTAATATTTTCATAATTATTCTATATTAAATTTTGATATATGAGTCATCTAATACTTGTCAGACATGGTCAAAGCCAATGGAATTTAGAAAATAGATTTACTGGCTGGGTTGATGTTGAATTATCACCTAAAGGTAAACTTGAAGCCTGTAAAGCCGGAGAGTTAATTAAGGAACTCAAGATATCTTCAAATCACTTTTTTTCTTCATATCAAAAAAGATCTATTGATACACTAAAGTTAATTTTAAATACAATCGGGATAAAGAGTAAAAATATAGTTAAGGCCTGGGAATTAAATGAAAGACATTATGGTGCTTTAACCGGTTTAAATAAAGATGAGATGAAAAATAAATATGGAGAAAAACAAATTCATATTTTTAGGAGATCATGGGACAATCCTCCAGAACCTCTAAGCAAGAGTAGTACTTATCACCCATTAAATATCGAAATATATAATGATATTTCAAGAGAAAAAATACCTGACACTGAATCTTTAAAAGATACTTATGAAAGAGTAATTCCGTATTTTAAAATTAATATTCAACCAAAAATTAAAGATAATGTTATTGTATCCGCGCATGGTAATTCCATTAGATCTTTATGTAAATTTTTATTTAATTTAAGTAATGAAGAAATTCCTAAACTAGAAATTCCTACTGGCAATCCTCTTATTTTATCATTTAATAATGATAAATTAGTTAATGCTAAATATTTGGATCAAAACAGAACTAAAGATTTAATTAAATTCTAATTATTTAATTTATTATAAATTTCAATATCAGTTAAATGAACAAATTCATTTAAACTTTCATATCCATAAAGTTCATTTTTATCCAAAAGATCATTCCAAATTTCTGAAATTGAGAAAATTTTTTTATTTATATTATTAAATATTTTCTTATTAAATATTTGGCATCCAGTATAAATATAGTCATTTTTTATTAGTTTAGATAATTGATTTTTTTCAAAAGTAAAATCTCCCTTAAATCTTGCATCAAAACTTTTATCTCTATTAACTACCATTAATAAATTTGTAATTTTATTATGAAAGTAAAAATTCTGCATCTTATCTATTGTGTTTTTATCTTTTGTACTCCAAATAGTATCAGGATTTAAACATAAAAAATCATCTTCATTAGTATTTTTTATTAAATTTAGAATTCCTCCTCCGGTATCTAAAATATCTTTTCCATCATTAATAATCTCTATATTTGCTGAATAATTTATTGTTTTAATAAAATCTTCAATCTGTCCACCCAGATGAAAGGTATTTATTTTTATTTTTTTAATACCAATTTGAAAAACAAAATTTATAGCATTATCCAGTAACTTTTTTTTGTTAATTTCTAAAAGAGGTTTGGGAGTACTATTGGTTAAAGGCAAAAGTCTTTTTCCAAAACCTGCACAAAGTATTAAAGCAGTTTTAATTTGCATTTTTTCTAATTTTTTTTGGAAAGTTTTTATCTAGTATTATTTTTAAATCTACAAATTTTCTATTGTTATTTATTCTATTTTCTATCAATTCCCATGCATAAGGAATTAATTTTAAATATTTATTTTTTTTATCTCTTTTAGAAAGTCTTGAAAAAATTCCTATTATTTTTAAATTTCTCAATACTGAAAGTATTTCAAAATCATTCTTAAAATTATTTTTATTTAAGAAATTATTTATTCTTAGATATTCGTTAAAGATAATGTTTTTTTCTTCAATCTTTGTGGGAAATCTCACATCGTCAATCAGTGAAGCAAGATCATAAGCGATGTTTCCATAAACTGCATCTTGACTATCAATTAAACCCAACCCATTTTTAGTTATCATTATATTTGATACATGAAAATCACGATGCACAAAAACTTTTTTTTTGTATTTTAATTTATTTAATAAATTTTTAATAATTTTATTTAATTTTTTTTTTATTATATTTTTATTTTTACCTTTAATAAACTTTGGCAAATACCATTCTATAAATAAATTTGATTCGTTTATCATCTTTTTCCTAGAGTAAAAGGGTATTTTATAATTAGAGTTTAGAAATGTTTTCGCCGTAGTTATTTTTATCTTTTGTAGTTTATTCAACAATTTAATGATTTTTTTTAAATATAATAAATTATTATTTTTACGCTTACTCAAAATTTTAAAAACAGTTAAATCACCAAAGTCATTAATTTCTATATAATTTTTTTTATAATTTTGAGAAATTAATTTTGGAGCCTTTACTCTATGCTGATTTAAAATTTGATTTATTGCATCATATATCAATAAATTAGATTTTTTTTCTTTTTTACAATAAATAATTATTGAACTTCTATTACTGTATTTTTTTCTATAATAAATTCTAAAAGATGCATCTCCCGATAATTTTTTAATTTTATTTAAGTTCATTTATAAAGGGAATATTGTTGAATGATGAAATTGTTAAAAATCTCTCATATAATTCATCATTATATTCAAAAAATAAATCTATTCTGTTTTTAGAGTTATCTAATTTTAGTAGTTCTGGCCATTCCACAAGAGTAATTTGATCTGATAAATTTTCAAATATCCCTAAATTTACAATTTCTCTTTCATCTTTAACTCTATAAAGATCGCAATGTTTAATAAATAAATGATCTATTTTATATTCAATTACTAAACTAAATGTGGGGCTCGGTACTTCGGTAATTTTTTGGTTATGTTTTTTTTGTAATGAATTAATTAGATGCTTTACAAATGTTGTTTTGCCTACTCCAATTTCACCATGAAGAAGCAAAATATCATTATGTTTTAAATATTCTGATAAATTCTCAGAAATTAATTTAGTTTTTTTCTCTTCAGAGATATTTATTTTGCTACTTTTAGTAGCGATATGCATTGGGTTTGTAAGGTCCTTCTTGTTTAACACTAATATAGTCTGCTTGTTCTTTTGTAAGTTTTGTAAGTTTGGCTCCTACTTTTTCTAGATGTAATCTGGCAACTTTTTCATCGAGATGCTTTGGTAACACATATACTTTTTTCTCATATTTGTCTGAATTATTCCATAGTTCAATCTGGGCAGTAACTTGGTTTGTAAACGAAGCACTCATAACAAAACTGGGGTGACCAGTAGCACAACCTAGGTTCACCAATCTTCCTTCGGCCAACAAAATAATTCTTTTTTTATCTGGAAGTGTTATTTCATGAACTTGTGGTTTGATTTCATCCCATTTATAATTTCTTAGAGCATCAACTTGGATCTCATTATCAAAATGACCAATATTACAAAGTATAGCCCTATCCTTCATTTGTCTAATATGGTCAGCTGTTACAATATCCTTATTGCCTGTAGCGGTTACTACTATATCCGCTTCTTTAATCATTTCATCCATCAATACAACTTCATAACCTTCCATAGCTGCCTGTAATGCACATATAGGATCAGTTTCTGTAACCATAACTCTTGCTCCATTTTGTCTTAAAGATGCTGCGCTACCTTTTCCCACATCTCCAAATCCTGCAACAATTGCAACCTTTCCAGACATCATAACATCTGTTGCTCTCTTAATCCCATCAACTAAACTTTCTCTGCAGCCATATAAATTGTCAAATTTTGACTTAGTAACAGAGTTGTTTACATCAATAGCTGGTACTAATAACGTACCTTCAGATTCCATTTTCTTAAGAGCCAATACTCCTGTGGTAGTTTCTTCAGATAATCCTTTAATTGATTTTAGTAAATCTTTATAATCCTTGTGCATTAATGCTGTTAGATCTCCACCGTCATCAAGAATCATGTTGGGTTTCCAATCCTTTTTTCCTTCAATAGATTGTCTAACACACCACCAATATTCCTTTTCGGATTCACCTTTCCAAGCAAATACTGGAATTCCAGCTTTTGCTATTGCAGCAGCAGCATGATCTTGTGTTGAAAAAATATTGCAAGAAGACCATCTAACTTCTGCTCCTAAATCTACCAATGTTTCAATTAACACCGCTGTCTGAATTGTCATGTGAAGACAGCCTACTATTCTAGTCCCCTTAAGTGGTTTTTTTCCTTTATATTCTTTTCTTAATGCCATCAAACCTGGCATTTCAGTCTCTGCAAGTGATATTTCTTTTCTGCCGAATTCAGCTAAATTTATATCCTTAATTTTGTAGTCGCTCATAAAGTTGGCCTTCTAACAAGATTATTTATTTTTATCAATATTTAATTAAGCCATTGGAAACGTAATTTCGACTTTTGCACCTTTGTTTTTATTATTTGTTGCTATTATTTCTCCATTGTGAAGTTCAACAAGATTTTTAACTATATTTAAACCTAGACCAGAATGTTCTCCAAATTTTTCAGGTCTATTGCTGTAAAATCTATTAAAGATTTTGTTGGTATCTTTTTCACTGAATCCAATCCCTTCATCGAGAACAATCAACGATAGTTTGCCATTTTTCTTTTTGGAGATTTCGACAGCTATTTCTTGGTTATCTTCACTAAATGAAATTGAATTTTCTAGAAGATTTGCAATTATTTGTTCAATTCTATTCTCAATGCCAAAAATTTTATAATCTTTTGCAGCATTCGTTTTTAGTTTAATGCCAATGGATCTTTTTGACTCATAAATACTATTAAAATCATCAACGACTGACACGGCAATTTTTTTTAGATCAATTTTTATCATTTTTTCTGATGAAATAGCAGCTTCATCCTTTAACATTTGAGAATAATCAGTAATCAATCTTTCAATTCTTTCAACATCGTTAGATACGATTCCAATTAGTTTATTTCTTTGTTCTTTATTTTCCGTTTCAGAGATTATCTCAGAAGCGCTTTTTAATGATGCCAAAGGATTCCTAATTTCATGGAGCAAATCAGTGGAATAGTTTTCAGCAGTTGTAATTCTTTTTTTGAGTTCACTTGTCATTTCGTCTAATGATTTAGATAGAATACCCAGTTCATCATTTCTTTTTTTTATATTCTCAATGTTTGATTTTTTAGTACTTTTCTCTCTTATAATATTTGTGTAAGTGACAAGATTTCTTATTGGTTTTAAAAAATATCTATTCAGCACCAAAGAAAATATCACTATGACAATTCCAACTACTATTGCTGTTCTAATTATAAAGCTTTTTCTTTCATTAATGGCTGCTTTGACGTCGTTCGCATTTTCACTAATTGCTAAATAACCAATATTTTCATCATTTTTTAAAACATTTTTAATTGTGATTAATAAAAATTGATCATAAGATTCTTCAATGTATGTATAGGGCTTACCAAAATCACCTGAATCCAAATAATTCTCTAATTTTGAAAAAATAATTAATGATTTTTTGTTCTTTTTAATTTCATTCTTTTCTTTTTTTTGATCTTTATCCACATTTAGATCGTCCATCTCAATTTTGTCTAGTCTTTGAGAAAAGGCTCTAGGATCTAAATCTAATGTATCGGTATCTCCAATCAACTTAAAATTATTATCAAAAAATTGTACCCTATCTAAATTTTGAAAAAGAAATCTAGTTGAAAACAAAAATTTTCTAATATCTTCTTTATTAAATTTTATTTTCAACCTATTAAGATTCTCAATAGTATTATTTAATGTTTTTATATGATTTGATGTTTTATCTTTTATCAATGAAGGTTGTATACTATCTAGGTAAACTACAGTTAATATTCCAATAACCAAGAAAACAATAAAATTAATGAATAAAAATTTTTTTAAAATTGATAGATTTTTTAAAAAAAGACTTAACATTATTTAACATTCCAACGATATCCGCTTCCATATCTTGTCTCTATAGCTGAAAAATTATTATCGACTTTTTTAAATTTTTTTCTAATTCTTTTCACGTGACTATCTATAGTTCTGTCCTCAATGTCAGTATCTTCTCTATAGGCAACATCCATTAATTGAGATCTTTCTTTTATAATTCCAGGTCTCTTTGCAAGTTCTTTAACTATTAAAAATTCTGTTGTGGTTAGCTTGTCTGGGAGTTCTTTTCCATTCCATTCGCATTCAAGTTGAGAAGGGTCTAGTTTTAATTTTCCATGAGAGATAATATTTCTATTTTCTTCAATATTGTTATCTTTTTTTCTGAGCTGTACTCTAATTCGTTCAATCAAGACTTTTGTTGAAAACCCTCCAGATTTTTTAACAAAATCATCTGCACCAAGTTTTAACCCTAGCAACTCGTCTACCTCTTCATCTTTAGAGGTTAAAAAAATTACTGGCATAGAGGTTTTTTTTCTTAATTTTTTTAGAAGCTCCTCACCATCCATTCTTGGCATTTTTATATCTATAACTGCTAAATCTGGAGGTGTTCTAGACAAGCCAATTAGTGCACTTTCACCATCCAAATACGTCTGTATGTTAAAGCCTTCTTTTTCAAGGGCTATACTTAAGCTGGTTAAGATATTTCTATCGTCATCTATTAGGGCTATTGTATGTTTCATAAATAATAATAAAAATACTAAATTGTTCTAATTTGGGCAATTAATTGTTTATTAATGAAGTTCTCCCCAATTATCACCCATATTAATATCTACAAGCAAAGGAATAGAAAAAGAATGAAACTCACTATTTTTCACACTTGTCATCGTATCTTTTATTAATTTAGATGATTCGTTGACATCATTAACATCAGACTCAAAAATCAATTCATCATGAATTTGGAGTAACATTTTCAATTTTTCTTTTTTCTTTATAAGAATTTCATCATTTATTCTAATCATTGCCAATCTCATTATTTCTGACGCCGAACCTTGTATAGGTGCATTTATTGCAGCTCTTTCCTGAAAGTTTCTGACATTAAAGTTTTTATCATTAATTCCTATTATATGTGTTTTTCTTCCAAAAATATTACTTACATATCCACTTTTTCTACAATATTTTATTGTATTGGCCATGTAATCTTTAATTTCAGGAAACTTCATAAAATACGAATTTAAAAAATTTTCTGCTTCATTGTTAGTAACACCAATTTGTTTTGCTAAACCATATTGAGATATTCCATAAATAATTCCAAAATTAATTGCTTTTGCTTTTCTTCTCATATCTAAGTCAACTTTCTTTATGCTTACCCCAAAAACTTGGCTTGCTGTAAGTGAATGAATATCTTCATTGTTTAAAAAAGCCTTTTTTAATTCTTTTACATCGGCTAAATCTGCTAATATTCTCATTTCAATTTGATTATAATCTGCAGAAATTAATTTATTATTTTTTTCTGAAATAAATGCTTTTCTAATATCTTTTCCATCTTCTGTTTTAATAGGTATGTTCTGTAAATTTGGATCGCTAGAAGCTAATCTTCCAGTTGTTGTCGCGGCTAATAAAAATGAAGTATGAATTCTATTTGTTTTTGGATTTAAATGCTCGGGTAAAGAATCTGAATAAGTATTTTTAAGCTTACTTGCTTGTCTCCAATCTAATACAAGTTTAGGTAGTTCATGTCCTTTGAATGCTAAATTTTCTAAAACAGTAGCACTCGTTGCAAAACTTCCTTTCTTTGTTTTTTTAAGTGAAGAAATTTTAAGTTCATTATACATAATTTCTCCAAGCTGTTTAGTAGAGCCAATATTGAATTCTTTTTTTGAAATCTTGTAGATCTTTTTTTCTATCTGATATATTTTATCAGCAAATTTTATTGAAAGTTTCTTTAGAAAAGATTTATCTAATTTTATTCCATTTATTTCCATTAATGCTAGTATTTTGATTAAAGGCTTTTCAAAAATTTCATATATGTTAACTAAATTTTCAGCTCTTAAAGACTTAAAAAATATTTTATATAGTCGATAGGTAATATCGGCATCTTCAGCAGCGTAATCTTTTGCTATATCTACATCAACTTCGTCAAAAGTTATTTTTTTTTTACCTGTACCAACTAAATCTTTGAATTGTATGGTCTTATGTCCTAAATGAATTTCAGATAAAGTGTCCATGTTATGACGGTTTTTGCCAGCATCGAGTACATAGGACATAAGCATAGTATCTTCCATAGAATTTATATTTACGCCTCTAAGGTAAAATATTATATAATCGAACTTTATGTTCTGTCCTATTTTTTTAATACTTTTATCCTCAAGATAGGGTTTTAGAATTTTAAGGACTCTTTTTTCAATTAAATTTTTTCCATTTTTATGATTGATAGGAATATAACATGCTTTTCCAATATAATTTGAAATCGAAATACCAACAAGTTTGGCTTGATGGGGGTCTAATGAGTTTGTTTCTGTGTCTATTGCAAATTCACCAATCTCTTCGGCATCTTTTAACCAATTTTCAATCTCATTTTCATTTTTGATTAGTAGATAATTTTTTTTTGTAATTTTTGAAAAATATTTTTTATTGTTATTGTTTGATTTATTAATTTCAAATTTGGCTTCTCCATATTTTGAAATTACCGAACTTAAAAGCCTATTAAACTCCATTTCTCTCAAAAATTCATAAAGTTTATCTTTGTCTACTTGTTTTAACTCAAATTCATTAATTTTATTCTTAACTGGAACATCTTTTTTTAAAGTTACCAGTTCTTTACTAATTATTGCATTTTCTTTATTTCCAAGAAGTGTCTCCCTTCTTTTGTTTTGCTTGATTTTATTTGCATTTTTCAGAAGATTATCCAAATTTCTATATTTGTTAATTAATTCTGCGGCGATCTTTACTCCGATGCCTGGTACTCCTGGAACATTATCGGTGCTATCTCCAGCTAAAGCCTGAACATCCACTACGCTCTCAGGACCAACTCCAAATCTTTTTTTTACATCTTCTTTAGTTATAAATTTATTTTTCATTGGATCATAAATTCTCACATTTTTTTTATATAGCTGCATCAAATCTTTATCTGACGAAACAATAGTAACTTTTGCTCCCTCAGCCAAAATTTGTTCAACATATGTTGCTATTAAATCATCGGCCTCGTAATTAATTAACTCTATAGATGGTAAATTAAATGCAAGTACTGATTTTCTTATATAATCAAATTGAGGTATAAGATCTTCTGGGGTCTCAGATCTGTTGCCTTTATATTCTGAATATATTTCATTTCTAAAATTTTTTCTAGCTGAGTCAAAAATTACTGCAAAGTGAGTTGGCTTTTCTGAATTCTCATTAGATTTAGAATCCTCTAACAATTTAAATAACATGTTGCAAAAACCACTTACTGCTCCAACTGGCAATCCATCACTCTTCCTTGTAAGAGGGGGCAACGCATAATAAGCTCTGAAAATATATCCTGATCCATCAATTAAATAGAAATGATCTGTCTTTTTTATTTTGCTCATAAAATTATAATAATGTTATCTTAATTCATCTTAATGTTATAAGTCTATAATCGCATATGAATAAAAAAAGCGTCTTAACTGTTAAAAACTTAAATAAAATTTATTCAAAAAAAGGATCGATATCCACACAGGCTTTAAAAAATTTAAACTTACAGGTGAAAGAGGGTGAAATTTTTGGTCTGCTTGGACCTAATGGCGCAGGAAAAAGTACCTTTATAAACATACTTGGTGGATCAGTAATAAAAACTGGTGGAGAAGTAAATGTTTGGGGATTTAATTTAGATAAAAATCCAAGACAGGTAAGAGCATCAATTGGAATAGTCCCACAGGAAGTAAACTTTGATCCATTTTTTAGTCCTAAGAAACTATTAGAATTACAGGCTGGATTATATGGAATAAAAAAAAAGGATAGAATAACTGATGCAATTTTAAAATTAGTATCTTTAGAAAAGCAGGCTAATAGCTATTCAAGAAGTTTGTCAGGAGGAATGAAAAGAAGACTATTGGTAGCTAAAGCTATGGTTCATCAGCCCCCAATAATTATTTTGGACGAGCCCACTGCTGGTGTAGATGTGGATCTTAGAAAAACACTATGGCAAAATCTAAGATCATTAAATAATCAAGGTATTACAATTATATTAACTACTCATTACCTTGAAGAAGCTGAAAAAATGTGTGATCGAATAGGAATTTTGAACCGTGGTGAGCTGGTTGCGTTAGATACCACTGAAAATTTATTAGATAGAATACAAACAAAAATTGTACATTTCACAATTGATAAAAAATCAAACATTACAGATAACGCTTTAGAATCTTTAAAAATAATATTAAATAATCAAAATAAATTGAGTGTTTCTTATGAAAAAAGTAAAATTAATATTGATATAATTGTATCAATGTTAAAAGAGCAAAATATAAAAATAATTGATATTTCTACAGATGATGGAGATCTTGAAGAT
>CAJXDV010000006.1 GCA_913052435.1 uncultured Pelagibacteraceae bacterium | reverse complement strand
AACAAAAAAAATACTAAATTTAATTTCAATTATTGCGTCTGAAAGACGCATAAAACTTGAATTTATGACCAAAACAATAATTTTGATACCTTCTAGATTATCCGCAACAAGATTACCCAACAAACCACTACTGAAAATT
Source organism: uncultured Pelagibacteraceae bacterium (assembly GCA_913052435.1). Classification (GTDB taxonomy): domain Bacteria; phylum Pseudomonadota; class Alphaproteobacteria; order Pelagibacterales; family Pelagibacteraceae; genus Pelagibacter. Next base: position 19,517 of record CAJXDV010000006.1, on the reverse strand, counting down.
AATAATTTATCAATCGTAAATCATGTTTATCAAAAAGCAAAATCAACTGGAATCGGGGAAGTCTATGTTGCAACTGGAGATAAGGAAATTTTTCAAGAGGTTATAGAAAATGGAGGAAATTGTATTTTAACCGAAAAGGAACATCTAACAGGAACAGACAGAATTTTTGAAGCTTACCAGAAACTTAATTTGAATAACATTGATTATATCATCAATCTTCAAGGAGACGAACCAATGATTAATGTTGAGGATGTTAAAAATCTTAATAACAAAGCAATTAATATAAAATCTGAAATAGCAACATTGGCTTGTAAAATAAAAGATGAAAAATTCTTCGAAAACAGCAATATAGTTAAAGTGACTACAGATGAAGATTTATCAAAGGATAATACTTCAAAAGCAAAATCTTTTTCAAGAGAAGTTTTATTTAATAATCAAGAAAATATCTATCATCATATTGGAATATATATGTATAAAATTTCAATATTACAAAAATTTGTAAATTTAAAACAGACTCAAAATGAAATATCACAAAACTTAGAACAACTAAGAGCCATGGAAAACAATATTACAATCGATGTTATTTTAGCCAATTCCTCACCAATAGGAGTTGATACTAATGAAGATTATCTGGAAATAAAAAAATTAATGGAATATAAGAGTTAAATTTATGAAAATAGCATACCAAGGAATAGCAGGCAGTTACAGTGAAAGTTGTGCTAAAGAAATGTATCCTGATTGTGAAACAATTTCCTGTAAAACTTTTGATGAATGTTTTGAAAAAGCGAGTCAAGATAACTCAATAAAAACAATTATACCAGAATCAAACAAAACGACAGGCAATATTGGAGTAGAATATTTAATATTTAAATATAGATTAAATATTTACGCCGAACATTTTTTTTTAATAAACCATAATTTATTAGTAGTAAAAGGTTCAAAATTATCAGATATTAAAGATGTTTTTTCTCACGCACAAGCTTTGAGTCAATCATCAGAATTTATAAAAAAAAATAATTTGAATGAAAATGTAAGAGCAGATACAGCTGGATCTGCCAAATATGTTTCAGAGATTAAGGATAAAACAAAATCAGCAATAGCATCAAAGTTAAGTGCTCAAATTTATAATCTTGATATATTAAAAGAAAATATCCAAGATGAAAAAAATAATGTAACTAGATTTTTAGTTATGGGCAAAGAAATCTATCAGCCAGAATTAAAAGATGAAAAATATATTACATCTTTTTTATTCAAGCTAAAGAGCAAACCAGCCGCACTTTATTCAGCCCTTTCTGGTTTTGCAATTAATGGTGTTAATATGACTAAACTTCAAAGTTTTCCTGAAAAAAATTCATTTTCTTCTTTTTTCTTTCTTTGTGACATCGAAGGGCATATAGAAGATAAAAAAATCAAAAATTCTTTAGAGGAAATAGGCCTTCACTGTGAGGACATGCACGTGCTAGGTGTCTTTAAATCAGATAAATTTAGGCAAAAATAGTATTTTACTTTATTGTAGAATAGAAAATTTTATTGGTATAATAAAGATGGGGGCCAATCAGGTGGTGGTGCGGTGAATCCCGTGAGGCTCGAAAGAGAACAGCGGTAACCAGCATTTTCCAGGTTGGTTGGTCTCCTTTAATATTATGAATAATTCAAAAGTATTAGCTCTAAAATATAGGCCACAGACATTTGATCAATTAATAGGTCAAGAGGTAATTAGTGAAACTATTTACAATTCAATTAAATCTGGCAAATCAGCTAATGCATACCTTTTTACTGGTATTCGAGGTGTAGGAAAAACAACATTTGCAAGAATAGTTGCAAAATCTTTGAATTGCGAAAATGGAATAGATAACTTGTGTAAAGATAATTTCTGTCAGCACTGTGAGTCGATAATAAATTCTAATCATATAGATGTACTAGAGGTAAATGGTGCAGACAAGACGTCAATTGATGATATACGTGATTTAATTGAGTTTTCACGTTATGGACCAACGTCTGCAAAGTATAAAATTTTTATAATTGATGAAGTACACCAAATTTCAAGAAATGCATTTAATGGGTTGCTTAAAATTTTAGAGGAACCTCCTCAGTATCTTAGGTTTATTTTAGCAACAACTGAAATTAAAAAAGTACCCATAACAATTGTTTCAAGATGTCAAAGATTTGATTTATCAAGAATTAAATCTGATCAACTATTCCAATTTATTAAAAAAATTACTGAGAAAGAAAATGGAAGAGCAACCGATGATGCTTTAAAATTAATTGTGAAAATTTCAGAAGGTTCGGTAAGAGATGCTCTATCTTTGTTAGATCGTGGATTAATGAGCAATTCAGATGGTGAAGAATTAGATTTAAAAAAAGCACAAAAAATTTATGGTTATTTTGATAAAAGCTCTTTAATAGACTTATTTGAGAACTTATTTAAAGGAGATGAAGATCAAGTTATTAATTCATATAGAAAAATATATGAAGCTGGTGTTGAGCCTAAAATTTTTTTAAATGATTTTCTGGAAATTTTATATTATTTTAAAAATATTTCATCGATAAAGTTAGATGGAACCAACTTTTCATTAAATGATGAAGAATTTAATAAGATTAGTAAGATTTCAAGCGAGCTAGATCCTAAAGATCTTATTTTATTTTGGCAGTTCACAATCAAAGCAATTGATGAGCTGGATATTGTCAACGATCCTAATTTGTATGTAGAGATGTTTTTGATCAGGCTAATGTATTTAAAGGATTTTAAAAAAGCAGATTTTAAGGATGTGTTAATAAAAAAAGATACAAGAGATAAAGAATCTAATGAGCAAAAAATATCTTCAAATATAAAAACTGTTGATCAAATTAAAAATATTTTTCAACAAGACAAACCAACACCAAAAATTAAATCTCAAGATGTTACTAACGAATTAATTATAGGTAGTTTTGAAGATCTAATTGACTTATGTAACAAGAAAAAAGAAATTAAACTAAAATATGAATTGGAAAATAATGTTAATCTTGTAACTTTTGCTGCAGGTAGAATTGAAATAGCATTTAATGAAAATTTAGACAAAGATTTTATAAAAGATTTATCTAATAAATTATATGAATGGACTTATAAAAGATGGATTATTTCACTTTCGAAAAAAGAAGGTGCAATTTCAAAAAAACAAGAAAAACAAATAAATAAAAATAAAATTTTTGAGGATGCCAAAAAAAGTACAATCTACAAAAAAGTTTTAGAAACCTTTTCTGATGCAGAATTAATTGATGTAAAATTAAATGAGGATAGAAAAGATGACTGATTTCAGCAAAATTTTAGATAAGGCTAAAGAGTTAGAGGCAAAAATGAAAGAAAGCCAAGAAAATATAAAAAAAATTGAAGTTATTGGCGTATCAGGAGGAGATGCAGTCAAAATCACATTAAATGGAGAAGGTGAAATGATCAATTTAGAACTTAGCGATGAAATTTTAAAAGAAGACAAAGGTATTCTGATAGATCTAATAAGGTCAGCGCACACTAATGCAAAATCTCATCTAAAATCGAAAACTTCTGAGGAAATTTCTAAGGCCACAGGTGGAATTGGGATACCCGGATTTAAATGGCCTGTTTGAATTAAATGCAGAATATTTCTGAAATCGATAATTTAATTAAGCTCATATCAAAACTACCAGGGCTAGGGCCCAAGTCAGCAAAAAGAATAATTCTTAAGATGATAAATAATCGACAAGAATTAATGAAACCATTAGCTCAAACTTTAAGTGAAGTTTATAAAAATGTAATTAGATGTAAAACTTGCGGCACTCTAAAATCTAACTCATCAGTATGTGATAATTGTGAAAATGTTTCAATGAAATATACTAAGATTTGTGTGGTTGAAAATATAGCTGATCAATGGGCTATTGAAAGTTCAAGTATATTTCAGGGATATTTTCATATTCTTGGTGGAACTTTATCAAATACAAATAATCAGAGAAAAGAAGATTTGCTTATAGATTCTCTAATCGAAAGAGTAAAAAAAAATAATATAGAAGAAGTTATTTTAGCTACAAGCGCAACTGTAGAAGGTCAAACAACTGCGTTTTATATCAAAGATAGTTTAAAAAATACAAGCATTAAAATTTCAAAACTTGCTCAAGGTTTGCCAGTTGGAGGAGAAATTGAAAGTTTAGATGATGGCACTTTAATTTCTGCTTTCAAAAATAGAAAATATTTAGGGGAAACTTAATTTAATTTTTTTTGATAAGTCTATTTAAGTGTAAAAGTGGTTCTGTATATCCAGAAGGTTGGTTTCTACCTTGAAATACAAGTTCGCAAGCAGTTTTAAAAGCTATAGATTTATGATAGTCAGGCGACATTTTTTGATATTCCGATCTTCCAGATCGACTATATGCGTTGTCATCTTCATTTTGTTCATCTACTACTTTTGCCATATTTTTCATAATTTCTAAAACTTGTTTTTTAGAACAAATTCCATGATGTAACCAATTTGCGATGTGTTGTGAAGAAATTCTTAGCGTTGCTCTATCTTCCATTAGTCCTATATTATTTATATCTGGAACTTTAGAGCATCCCACTCCATGATCTATCCATCTAACAACGTATCCCAAAATACTTTGTGCAGAGTTTGCAATTTCTAAATTTATTTCATCCATTGACCAGTTAGGCCGATCTGCAATTGGCAATGTTAACAAATCATGGAGTTTAACTTGATCTTTATTTTTTAATTCATTTTGTTTTTCAAATATATTTATTTCATGATAATGCATAGCATGCAGAGCTGCCGCTGTCGGTGATGGAACCCAAGCACAGTTTGCTCCAGCATTTACATGTCCTATTTTTTGTTCCATCATATCTTTCATTTTATCGGGCATTGCCCACATTCCTTTACCTATTTGTGCTACTCCAGAAAAACCACACTTTATACCAATATCTACATTATTATTTTCATAAGCATTTATCCATTTAGATTTTTTCATATCTCCTTTTTTAATCATTGGTCCAGCTTCCATAGAGGTATGCATTTCGTCTCCAGTTCTATCTAAAAACCCAGTGTTAATAAAAAACACTCTATTTTCCAAAGTTCTAATACACTCTTTCAAATTACTAGAAGTTCTTCTTTCCTCATCCATTATTCCACACTTAATTGTGTATTTTTTTAAACCTAAAACTTCTTCCACTTTTGAGAATATTAAGTTTGTAAATTCAGTTTCATCTGGACCATGCATTTTTGGTTTAACAATATAAATTGACCCACTTCTAGAATTTCCTTTTATTTTGAGATCATGAAGACATGCAGCCGAAGTTATAAAGGCATCCATAATTCCTTCAGGCACTTCTGAACCGTCATTTAAAATTATTGCTGGATTAGTCATTAAGTGACCAACATTTCTAACCAATAATAAACTTCTCCCATGTAATTTTAGTCCCGTACCATCCTTTGAGATATAACTTCTGTCTGGATTAAGCTTTCTTTCATATTTTTTTCCTTTTTTTTCAAATTGAGATTTTAAATCACCCTTCATAAGTCCTAGCCAATTTTTATAGCAAATTACCTTGTCTTCTGCGTCAACAGCCGCAACACTATCTTCATGATCACAAATTGTTGAAATTGCTGACTCTAAAATTATATCGCTTATACCCGCAGCATCTTGAGCAGCGCTAAAGGCTTTTGGATTAATTATTATTTCCACATGGAGGTTATGATTTTTAAGTATTATAGCAGAAGGTTTATTGACATCACCTCTATGTCCTATAAATTTTTCTAAATTTATTAAATTATATTTTTTGTCACCTTTTTTAATAACCAGTTTTCCATTTTCTACTGACAAACCGGTTATATCTTTCCAATGCAAATTTTTTATTGGAAAAAATTTATTTAAAAAATTTCTAGCATATTTTATTACTTTACTACCTCTTTGAGGATCATACTTTTCACCACCACTTTCTTCAGAATATATTACATCGGTTCCATACAAACTATCATAGAGACTCATCCATCTTGCATTAGCAGCATTTAAACTGTATCTTGCATTCATTATTGGAACAACTAATTGAGGGCCAGGAATACTAGAAATCTCTTCATCTAAATATTGAGTTTTAATTTTAAAATCAGGACCTTCTTTTTTTAAATATCCAATTTCTATTAAAAAATTTTGATATTCATTAATATTAAATTCTTTAGATTTATTTTTTTTGTGCCACAAATCTATATCTTGCTGCAGTGTTTCTCTAATCTTAAGCAGTTCTCTATTTTTTGGTGTTAATTCGTGAACTACTCTGTCAAAACCTTGCCAAAAGATTTCGGGAGATATTCCAGTTCCATTTAAAAGTTCATTACTAACAAAATCAGAAAGTTTTATTGCAACTGATAAATTATTTATTTTTATAAATTGATTATTCATGCAGTTTAATCGCCCCATCTGTATGTTTGCCCGAGAGCTTTACTCCTTCGGCGAGAATTATTCTCTTTCCAGATTTATTATTTTTCGGTCCTTTTGCCTGAGAGTTTCCGGGGCGGTTGCTCCTTCGGCGCTATTTTTCTAGTCTCTCCCGATAAAATAAAAATTTATATTTATTTAGACACTTTATTGCCTTTTTTAATTATAATAAAGCAATTTTAATGAAAAATTATTTGAATTTTGAAACAGAAGTAAAAAATCTTGAATCAGAATTGAATCAATTAAAGGACCCGTATAATCAAGAAGGATTATCTGAGGTTGATACTTCAAAAATTTCTGAAATTCAGAAACAAATAGATGAAAAACTAAAAGATATTTACTCAAATCTAGATCCTTGGCAAACAGCTTTGGTTGCAAGACACGAAGATAGACCAAAAGCAAAATTTTTTATTGACAACTTGTTTGATGAATTTATTCCACTTTCTGGAGATAGATTCTATGGAGAAGACAAATCAGTTATTTCAGGTTTTGGTAAATTTAATAACAAGTCCGTATTAGTTATTGGGCAAGAAAAAGGAGAAAATTTAGAAACGAGAATAGATAGAAATTTTGGCATGATGAGACCAGAGGGTTATCGCAAAACAATTAGATTAATGAAGCTTGCCGATAAATTTAGAATTCCAATAATATCTTTTATTGATACACCGGGGGCTTATCCTGGTGTAGGTGCGGAAGAAAGAGGACAAGCAGAAGCAATTGCAAAATCAATCGAGTGTTGTATGGAGCTAACTGTACCTACAATATCTGTAATAATAGGAGAAGGAGGTTCTGGAGGCGCTGTAGCACTAGCATCCTCAAATAAAGTTTTAATGTTACAGAATGCAATTTATTCTGTTATCTCCCCAGAGGGATGTGCAACAATTCTTTGGAGAGATCCCCAAAAAACTTTAGAAGCTTCTAAGGCTATGAAAATGTCATCAAAAGATCTTTTAAATTTAGATATTATTGATGAGATTATACTCGAACCGATAGGTGGAGCCCATAGAGATAAAGATTTAATATTGGACAATGTAAGAGACTCTATAGAAAAAAATTTAAACTTTTTTTTCACAATGGATAAAGATGAAATTTTAAATCATAGAAAAAATAAATTTTTGTCGATTGGTAGAAATAAAGGTTTTACTAGCCAATCCGGTTTATCAAAGAATCTTTCAATGAAAGAAAATGTGTTTGATAAAATAAAACTGAAATTGAAAAAAAATAAAAAAGTTATTTATCTTGGTATTTCAATATTAGTTTTGATTATTATGGGCTTAATATTATCATAGTGAACCATGACAGTGCTTATATTTTTTCCCCGAATTACATGGACAAGGTTCATTTCTTCCAACTTTTTTTTTTGATAATTCTTTAAACTTTTCATTTCGTTTATTATCAAAATTTTCTTCTTGAGCATTGTCCACAATTTTTAAATTAAGTAATATTGTTATTAAATCAGACTTTAATTTTTTTAGTAAGTTTTCAAATAATGTAAAAGCTTCTTTTTTGTATTCTACCAATGGATCTCTTTGACCATAAGATCTTAAACCAATTACTTGTCTAAGTTGTTCAAGATATTGTATGTGCATTTTCCAGTTTTGATCAATCAGCTGCAAAAAAATTCTTTTTTCAATTTCAGATGCTTGATACTCTCCTATAATTTTATTTCGTTCTTCTCTTTTGTCTAAAAATTTTTTATTAATTAAATCTTTGAATTCGTTATCTTTAGAATTAATCAATTTCTCCATTTCATTTTCATCAAATGATTTACCAAGTAATGATTTAAGTTGACTTGAAAACTCACTGGAATTTGGTTTAGCTAAATGTTTTGATTTAAGTGATTTTAATTCATTAATTATTTCATTCAAAAATCCATCAGCATATTTATTTGAATCTTTATCATTAATGACATTGTTTCTTTGACCAAATATTACATGTCTTTGATCATTTAATACATTGTCAAATTTTAAAAGAGTTTTACGAATATCAAAGTTTCTAGCTTCAACTTTTTGTTGTGCTCTTTCTAAAGCTTTATTAATCCATGGATGGTCAATACTTTCTCCATCTTTTAAACCAAGTTTTTCTAAAATATTATTCATAGAGTCTGATCCAAATATTCTCATTAGATCATCTTCTAAACTTACAAAGAAAATTGAATTACCTTCATCTCCCTGTCTTCCAGATCTTCCTCTGGCCTGATTATCAACCCTTCTACTTTCCATTCTTTCTGTGCCTATTACAAATAAACCGCCAATTTTTTTTATTTCTTCTTTTTGAGATTCGTCTTGCCCTCCCAATTTAATATCTACACCTCTTCCAGATATACTTGTCGTTATGATAATTGAATTTTTCTTTCCTGCATTTGCAATTATTTCCGCTTCTCTCTCATGATTTTTTGCATTAAGAATAATATGTTTAATTCCTTTTTGTTCTAGTAATTGAGAATAATGTTCAGATTTGTTTATACTTGCAGTAAAAACTAGCAAAGGCTGATCTTTATTATTACATTCTACAATTTTATTAATAATTGCATCGTCTTTCTCTTTAGCCGTTCTAAATATTTGATCATTCCAGTCTTTTCTGATCATTTTTTTGTTTGTAGGAATTGATATTACTAATAGATTATAAATTTCATAAAATTCTTCTGATTCAGTTTGGGCTGTTCCAGTACATCCAGACAATTTATTGTAAAGTTTAAAAAAATTTTGATAAGTTATTGAAGCTAAGGTTTGGTTTTCTGAATTTATAACTAATTTCTCTTTTGCTTCTAAACTTTGATGCAAACCATCACCAAATCTTCTTCCTGGTAGTTGCCTTCCAGTTTGTTCATCAATTATTATTACCTGTCCATCTTTGACAATATAATCCCTTCCATTTTGAAAAAGATGATTAGCTCTTAAAGCTTGATTAACATGATGAACCAAATATAGATTTTCTGGATCATAAAAATTATTATTTTTTAAAATTCCTGCATTAGAAAATATTTTCTCAATATTATCTATACCTTTATTTGTTAGTAAAATATTTTTATCTTTTTCGTCAATTTCAAAATCCTCATTTTTTAAATTTTTTATAAGTTTATCAATTGTAATATACTGACTTGTCTTATCCTCAACTGCTCCAGATATAATTAAAGGAGTTCTAGCTTCATCAATTAAACAAGAGTCAATCTCATCTACAATTGCATAATTATGATTTCTTTGAACCATTTCTTCTTTTGAAAATTTCATATTATCTCTTAGATAATCAAAGCCTAATTCGCTGTTCGTTGCATAAGTAATATCTTTAGAATAATTTTCTTTTCTTTCTTCATCTGATTGACCAGCATTTATATAACCGCAAGTTAAACCTAAATAATTATAGATTTTACCCATATTTTGACTATCTCTCTTAGCCAAATAATCATTTACAGTTACGATATGAACTCCTTTTTTTTCTAAGGCGTTTAAATAAGCAGCTAATACAATAGCTATAGTCTTACCTTCTCCGGTTTTCATTTCTGCAATTTTATTTTCATGAAGAACAACTCCACCAATTAATTGAACGTCGAAATGTCTTTCTTTATTAGTCCGTTTGGAAGCCTCTCTTACTACAGCAAAAGCTTCAGGTAGAATTTCATTGATTGTTTTGCCATTTTTTATCAGTTCAATAAAATTATCTGTTTTTTTTGGGAAGTCTTTATCTTCTAACTTTTCAATATCTTTTTCAAAATGGTTTATCTTATCTACGATTTTTTGAATTCTTTCTAGTTCTTTTTGATTACTAGTTTTTATTAGTTTTGTAATAAGATTTAGAGGGTTAAACATTTTTGATGTATTATTAATTATTAAGAATATATAGTAATCATTTTAGAATTTTAAATATCATGGTTTTTAGCATAAACAACTTTTTTGACAGAAAGAACAAAAAGTCAATAATTGCGGATTTTCAAGATCTTGAGCACTTAGATGGAATTTCAATTTCTGCTGTAAGTGCAGGTTTATATGAAAAAAAAAGAGATGATTTAGTATTGTTTTATTTTAGAGATGGCGCAAATTATGCATCAGTTTTTACACAATCCAAAATTATTTCAGAAAACATAAAATGGAACCAAAAAATTGATTCTAAAAAATTGACAGCTCTTTTGGTTAATACAAGAAATGCAAATGCATTAACTGGATCAAATGGCTTCAAATCTTTGAAAGAATTATCTTTAGATTTGTCTAAGAATTTATCTGATAAACAAATGATGGATGAAGACTGTCCAAAAAAAATAAGTCCAAACGAAATAATGTTTGCATGTACAGGAACTATAGGAGAAAAATTTCCAGTAGATAAAATCAAAAAAAGTATCCCTGATTTAATTCAAAAAATAAAATACACACAAAATAAATTAATCTGGATGAAAGCAGCACTTGGAATAATGACCACAGATACAAAGCCAAAACTTTCAATGTCCGAATGTAAAATTGGATCAACTAAAGTAAAAATTTATGGAATAGCAAAAGGTTCTGGTATGATTTTCCCAAATATGGCGACGACTCTTGGTTTCTTATTTACAGATGCAAAATTACCATCTTCAGTACTTAAACAAATTCTAAAAAAAAATATTGAAACTACTTTTAATGCCATATCGTGCGATGGAGATACCAGCACAAATGACATGGTAATAATTTTTTCAACAAATAAAGCAAACAATCCTATAATTAAAAAACCAAAAGACACAAAATTAAAAAAATTCAATGATTCTGTTCATGAAGTGCTATTAAATTTAGCCAAGAGTGTAACGGCAGATGGAGAGGGTGCTTCAAAATTTATTACAATAAATTGTAAAAATTGTAGAACTCTAAAAGAAGCAAAAAAAATTTCTTTTTCTATCGCAAATTCACTTTTGGTAAAAACTGCATTTGCTGGTGAAGATCCAAATTGGGGCAGAATTGCAATGGCTATTGGAAAAAGCAGTGCAAAAGTAAATATTAATAAACTATCAATTTTAATAGGACCATTTAAAGTTTTAATTAAAGGAAATTTATCTGAAAATTATGATGAAATAAAGGTAAGTGATTACATGAAAAATGACTCAATCAATCTTACAATTGACTTAGGATTAGGTGATAAAAAATTTACAGCCTATACTACGGATTTAACAAAAAAATACGTTGAAATTAATGCAGATTATAGAACCTAAGTTTATTGAATTTTATTATTATAGTTGCTAAATATTTATTATGATTAAATATTCTTTAAAGTGCCAAGATTGTTTAGTTGAGTTTGACAGTTGGTTTAGTTCATCAAAAGAATTTGAACGATTAAAAAAACTTAAATTTCTAAATTGTGAATCATGTGGTTCATTGAAAGTTCAAAAATCATTGATGTCTCCAAATTTAGCAAAAACTAAAAAAAAGCCTGTTGATCAAAGCTCTGCAAAATTTAAAGAGGTAAAAAAGAAACTTAAAAATTATCAAAAATTTGTTAAACAAAATTTTGAATTTGTTGGTGACAATTTTGCTTACGAAGCAAGATCAATACATTATAACAATAAGAAAGGAAAAAAAGGTATTTACGGCAATGCTTCCTTGAAAGATGTTAAGGAGCTAAAGGAAGAAGGAATAGAAACAGAAATGATACTTTGGATTGACGATAAGGAAAATTAAATTTTCTTAAACTTTGAAATATAGTTGATTGATTTATCAGAAGAAATATTCCATTGATCAAATATTGGATTAAATTTCATACCATCCATTTTTTTTAAATTTAAAGAATTTTTCTTACAAATATTAATAAGACTATCTGGTTTTACAAATTTATCCCACTCGTGCGTTCCTATAGGCAGCCATCTTAGAATATATTCGGCTCCAATTATAGCAAATAAATATGATTTTAGAGTTTGATTTAATGTTGCAATAAACATTATGCCTGATTTTTTTAAAAATTTTGAACTTTGTCTTATAAAAATATTTACATCTTCTACATGTTCAACAATTTCCATATTTAAAATAATATCAAATTTTTGAATTGTTTTAAATTTTTCAGGCGAAGTATTAAAGTATTTAATATTAAGTTTACTCTTTCTTAAATGGTGCTTTGCAACTTTGATATTTTTCTTTGATGCATCAATACCAACAACTTTTCCACCAAGTCTTGCCATTGGCTCAGATAATAATCCTCCACCACAACCAATGTCTAGAATATTTAAACCTTTGAAAGGTTTGACTTTATCTCTTATTTTAAAATCCCTTACTATATTTTCCTTAATATACTTAATTCTAATTGGGTTAAATTTATGTAGTGGCTTAAATTTTCCGTTTGGATTCCACCATTCTTCTGCAATTTTAGAAAATTTTTCTATTTCTTTTTTATTTATTGTGTTACTTTTCATTGGTTATTGACATTACAATCAAGATGTATTTTATCAATATATTTTAACTTATAAAAAAAAAATTATTCAATGAAAATTGTAGTTTTGAAATTTGGAGGTACTTCGGTAGGCACTATTGATAGAATCAAAAAAGTTGCTGATATCATCACAAAATATGTAAAAAAAAAATATAAAGTTATCGTTCTGTCATCAGCAATGAGCGGCGTAACCAATGATTTAGTAAATAAATCAAAAAAAATAAGTAAAAATTTTTCTGATTCAGAATATGATGTCCTAGTTTCTGCGGGCGAACAAATGTCCTGTTCACTAATTGCAGGAAAATTAATCGATAAAGGCTATAAATCAAGATCTTGGATGGCCTGGCAGATTCCAATAAAAACCGAAGGTAAACATAAATTTTCTAGAATAAATGAAATCTATAAAAAAGGAATTTTGAAATACTTAAATTCTGGAGGAATTCCAGTTGTTGCTGGATTTCAAGGTATTAATTATCAAAATAGAATTACAACAATTGGCAGGGGTGGAACAGATGCAAGCGCCATAATGTTTGCAAAGTTTTTTAATGCAGAAAAGTGTATTATTTACACAGATGTAGAAGGTGTTTTTACAACTGATCCAAATAAACTTAAATTTGCAAAAAAAATTAAAGTAATTTCTTATGAAGAAATGTTAGAAATGGCGTCTCTAGGCGCTAAAGTTATGCAGCCTCACTCAATTCAAGATGCTAGACTAAATAGAATAGATATTGAGGTTAAATCATCATTTATAAATAAATCTGGAACTTTAATTACCAAAAGAAAAAATATAATTAATAATAAAATTATTACAGGCATATCTTCAACTCAAAATGATGCAAAAGTTACTCTTGTGGGCGTGAAAGATAAACCAGGAATTGCTGCCTCTATATTTAAACCACTTTCAGAGAATTCAATAAATGTTGATATGGTTGTTCAAAATATTTCAGCAAACGGAAAAGAGACTGACTTAACGTTTACGATCAAGGCAGATGATTTAAATAAAACTAGAAAAATTATTAATGAAAATAAAAAAATAAATTTTAAAAGTTTATTGTTTGATAAAAATGTATCTAAAGTTTCAATTATTGGCGTAGGCATGATAACAACACCAGGGGTGACTTATCGAATGTTCCAAGCTCTAGCAAAACAAAAAATTAACATTCTGGTTATATCAACATCTGAAATTAAAATTTCAGTTTTAATTAATAAAAAAAATATCAAAAAAGCTATAGTAGCCCTGCATAAAGAGTTCAATCTGGAAAAATAACAATAAAATGAGCATTAGGCCATTTAGAGATATCAATAGAAAAAAAACAAAAGAAATAAGTGTTGGAGATGTAAAAATTGGTGGAAAAAATCCAATTTCAGTACAATCAATGACTAACACTCTTACTAAGGATGTTAAAAAAACTATTAATCAAATAAATCAAATTTCAGAAGCAGGTGCAGATATAGTGAGGGTTTCATGTCCAGATGAAGATTCAACTAGAGCCTTAAAAGAAATAGTTAAACATGTGCCTGTACCGATAGTTGCCGATATTCATTTTCATTACAAAAGAGCAATTGAGGCTGCAGAAAATGGAGCAAAATGCTTAAGAATAAATCCTGGAAACATTGGAGATGCAAAAAAAATTAAAGAAGTAATTAATGCTGCAAAAAATAATAATTGTTCAATAAGAATTGGTGTAAACGCCGGATCTCTTGAAAGAAATATATTAGATAAATATAAGGAACCTTGTCCTGAGGCACTTGTTGAAAGTGCCTTAAGAAATATTAGTATTGTTGAAAATGAAGATTTTTTTAATTTTAAGGTAAGCGTTAAATCTTCTGATGTTTTTTTATCTATTGCAGCATACCGACAATTGTCGAACAAAACTGATTATCCTTTACATCTTGGTATTACTGAAGCAGGTAGTTTTTTGCCAGGAAGTATTAAGTCATCCATTGGCTTTGGTACATTGCTGCTAGATGGAATTGGAGATACAATTAGAGTTTCTTTATCCGATAATCCTGTTGAGGAAGTAAAGGTTGGTAACGAAATTTTGAAATCATTAAATCTTCTAAAACGTGGAGTAAAAATAATATCTTGCCCATCTTGTGCAAGACAAGCATTCCAAGTTATTGATACGGTTAAAAAATTAGAGGAAAAACTATCACACATTAAAACACCAATCACATTATCAATAATTGGCTGTGTAGTTAATGGACCTGGAGAAGCTTCTCAAACTGATATCGGTATAACAGGCGGCGGAAAAGGTAGCAACATGCTTTATTTAAATGGTATTGAGACTAAAAAAATAACCACTAATAATATTATTTCTAAAATTATAGATTTAGTTGAAAAAAAATCTAAAGAAATTGAAAAAAATACATAATGCTACCTGTTTCAAAAGTACAGAATTTGATTTCAAAACATTCTCAATTAGAAAAAGAACTTTCCTCAGGAGATATTGATAAAAAAAAATTTGCTGAAAAATCTAAAGAATATTCAGTTTTAAACGAAATAATAAAAGAAGTTAAAGCTTATAAAGATTTTGAAAAAAATAAAAAAGATTTAGATAAAATAATTAATGATACTAATTCTGATAAAGATATTAAAGAATTAGCTTTGTCTGAGTTAGAGGAATTAAAAAAAAATAATGAGTTAAATGAAAAAAAAATCAAATTGTTTTTACTACCTAAAGATGAAGCGGATACTAAAAATGCAATAATTGAAATCAGAGCCGGGACAGGTGGATTAGAAGCAAGTTTATTTGCTTCAGATCTATATAAAATGTACGAAAAAATAAGTCACAAAAAAAAATGGTTAATGGAAGTTATATCTATCTCGAAAAGTGATGCCGGTGGTTTAAAAGAAGTTATAGCAATAATTAAAGGAAAAAATATTTATTCTTCTCTAAAGTATGAAAGTGGAGTTCATAGAGTTCAAAGAGTTCCCGACACAGAGACTCAAGGCAGAGTTCATACATCAGCAGCAACTGTTGCGGTATTACCTGAAGCTGAAGAGGTAGATGTAATACTAGAAGATAAAGATTTAAGGATTGATGTTTTCAGAAGTAGTGGTCCTGGCGGACAAAGTGTAAACACAACAGACTCTGCAGTAAGAATAACTCATATACCAACAGGAATAGTAGTTAGTCAGCAAGATGAAAAATCTCAAATTAGAAATAAAGAAAAAGGACTTAAAATATTAAGATCTAGAATTTATGAATTAGAGAGACAAAAAAGAGATGAAGAAAGATCCAAAGACAGAAAAAGTAAAATTGGTACTGGCGATAGGTCGGAAAGGATAAGGACATATAATTTTCCACAAGGAAGAGTAACAGACCATAGAATAAATTTAACTTTACACAAATTAGAAAAATTTATGGAAGGTGAAATATTTGATGAAATGATTGAAAACTTAAGTATACAAGCACAGCAAGACAAACTTGGCAATCTATAATAAATGAATTACCAAAAAATATTAAATAATGGAATTAATTCCTTAAAAATAAGTAATATAATAAATCCCGAACTTGACAGTGAGTTGCTACTATCAAAAGCTTTAAACAAAAAAAGAGAGAAAATATTGACCAATTTAAAAAAAGAAATAAATAAAAAGCAACTTGATAAATTTAATTTATATTTATCTAGAAGAAAAAAAAAAGAACCAATTGCTTATATTTTAGGTTTTAAATATTTTTGGAAATATAAATTTTTTATTAACAAATCAGTATTGGTACCCAGACCAGAGACAGAACAAATTGTTGAAGAAACATTAAATTATTTATCAGACAATGAATCTAAAAAGATTTTGGATATAGGAACTGGATCAGGGTGCATTATTGTTTCTGTACTAAAAGAAAGGAGCAAATGTAAAGCAATTGCCATAGATATATCCTCAAAAGCCTTAAAAGTTGCTAAAACTAATGCAAAAATACATCACTTGGAAAATAAAATAAAATTTATAAACATCGATATTGACAAATTTAATTATAATAAATATGATTTAATATTATCTAATCCTCCTTATATAAGTAATATAGATTTAATCAGGTTAGATGATGACATTAGAATTTATGAACCAAGAGAGTCACTTAGTGGCGGTCTTGATGGATGCGAAGAAATAACAAAAGTAATTGAAAAAAGTTCAAAATTATTAAAAAATAATGGAAAATTAATCGTAGAGATTGGTTATTCTCAAAAGAATAACGTATTAAAATTGTTAAAAAATAATGGATTTTATATAAACAAAACTGGCAAAGACCTATCAGGTAGAGACAGATGTATAGTGAGCACAAAAATAAATAATAAATGAACAACTTCAGAAATAATTACAAAAGAAACAGGTTTAAATCTAGTGGAGATAGAAATTTTAGAAAAAGAAACAGTAATGGACATAAAATCAATGGAGAATTTAATAGTAGTCCAGAATTTAAGAGAAAGAATCCTGGAAAAAATAATCAAAATGCAGCAAAATTAATTGAAAAATATAATGACCTTGCAAGGGAAGCATTATCCAATGGAGATAAAATTTTGTCGGAAAATTACTTACAACATGCTGATCATTTTTCAAGAATTATTATTTCACAAGAAAGTTTAAAAGTACAAAATTTGAATATTACTCAATCGAAAAATGAAGACAATAAAGATAAAACAAAAGAAGAGACTTTTAAAGAAGAAGGTCCTAATCAATTAAATATTACAGATTAATTTATCTTAGAAATTAGTTCAGATTTTAGCACATCAATTTTAATTTTATTCACCTCAAACAAATTTCTATCTTTTCCTTTTAATATTCTACCAGAAGGTAATTTTAATTTTTGAGAATTGATTTTACGACCATTTTCTATTACTTCATAATGTAAATGAGGACCAGTGGACATACCAGTAGATCCCACATATCCAATTATCTGTCCTTGTTTGACTCTAACACCCCTTTTTATACCTCTGCCAAACTTTGACAAATGTGCATAAACTGTTTGATAGACTGAGTTATGTTTTATTTTTATACAATTACCACCACCACCACACCATTTAGCTCTAGATATTATGCCATCTCCTGATGCCATAATTGGAGTGCCTTTGGGAGAAGCAAAATCTGTTCCAGTATGCAATTTATTATAACCCAATATTGGATGTTTTCTTTTTCCAAATGATGAAGATAATCTTGCTCCATTAATTGGGGTTTTCATTAAAGTCTTTCTCACACTTTTTCCGTTTTCATCAAAATAGTCGATTTTATTTTTCTCGTATTCAAATTTATAAAGTTGTAGATTGGTATTTTGAAGATTTAAATTTGCGTAAATAATATCTCCAGTATCAACAACGTTACCTTTTTCATTTTTAAATTCTTCATAAATTATTTGGAAAGAGTCATTTTTCCAAATATCCCTTTGGAAGTCCACCTGAAAACCATATAGCCTAGCGAATTCAATTATTACATTTGGTTTAATACCAAGATTAATTGCACTATTATAAAGACTATTTGTAATAACAGCTTCTTTATATGTAATTTCTTTTGAAAAATTTTTTTCAATTAATTTTGAAGAAAATATCTCTTTATCTAAAATTCTTGAAAAATACATTTCATTTTTTTTGCCTGTTTCAATTTTGAATTCTAAGATTTTAGGTTTGTCCATTTGATCAATTTTAAAAAAAAATTTTTTACCAGTTCTCAATATTTTTAAAGATTTATGTTTTGCTATCGATTTTAGAAATAATTTTTTTTCTATTTTATTAATTTTCAAATTATTAATTATACTTTCATATGTATCGCCTGCTTTAGAAATATAATTAATTTTGATATATCTTGGTTTTAATTTTGAAGTAATATTCTTAAGTGATTTATGAAAATAAATATTGTCTAAAGATTTTATTAAATATTCAACCTGATTTTTTTGATATTGATTGTAATAATTAATAACCAAAACTGAAATAGACATGAGAAGAATTAACCAAATAAAATGAGCATATACTTTAATTTTATTTAGATTGTTGCTATTAAACATTTAAATATCAGTTAAAAAAATATTGATTTACAAGGCTTTTTAACACATATTTTATTGATCTAATAACTTGATTTATTAATTTTTTCTAATATAAGCGTCACACTCAACATGTAAAAAATGTTATTTATTGGGCCTTATAGCTCAATTAGCTATTTAATTTGTTAAAATTTTAGAAGAGAAGTGTGGACGGTTAAGGTTACCAAAATTTGTCGTACACACTTCAATATTATATAAATTTTATTCTTAGAATTTATATAGAAGCTAGTGTGCGCCGTTTTTAAACTTGAGAGTTTGATCATGGCTCAGAACGTACGCTGGCGGCACGCCTAATACATGCAAGTCGAACGGAGTAGCAATACTTAGTGGCAGACGGGTGAGTAACATGTGGGTATCTTCCCTTTGGTGAGGAATAACACGAGGAAACTTGTGCTAATACCTCATAAGTCTTTACGGAGAAAGCTTTATGCGCCAATGGATGAGCCCGCACTTGATTAGTTTGTTGGTGGGGTAATGGCCTACCAAGACTTTGATCAATAGCTGATCTGAGAGGATGATCAGCCACATTGGGACTGAGACACGGCCCAAACTCCTACGGGAGGCAGCAGTAGGGAATATTGCACAATGGAGGAAACTCTGATGCAGCGATGC
The DNA here is from genome assembly GCA_913052435.1 of uncultured Pelagibacteraceae bacterium. GTDB lineage: Bacteria > Pseudomonadota > Alphaproteobacteria > Pelagibacterales > Pelagibacteraceae > Pelagibacter. The sequence continues at coordinate 75 of CAJXDV010000006.1, read as the reverse complement.
CGCGTGAGTGAAGAAGGCCTTTGGGTTGTAAAGCTCTTTCGTCGGGGAAGAAAATGACTGTACCCGAATAAGAAG
>CAJXDV010000005.1 GCA_913052435.1 uncultured Pelagibacteraceae bacterium | reverse complement strand
GATTCACCAATTAAAAAATTCCTAATTTTGGTTTTTTTTTTTATTTCTAAAAGTTCTTCTTTGTTTTTAATTCCACTTTCTGAAATTAATGGAAACGAATGGTTCATTAACACATTATAGATATCAAAAGTTGTATTTAAGTCAGTTTTTAGTGTTATTAAGTTTCTATTATTAATTCCTATTAATGCTTCACTATATTTTAATGATATTTTTGCTTCACCAACCGTATGAACTTCAACAATTACAGTCATATTTAACTTTATTGCTTCCTCATAAAGTTGATCGGCCATTTCTTCAGAAATACCAGCAAGAATTATTAAAATTGCATCAGCGCCAAAACTTTTAGCAAGATGAACTTGAAATCTATCCACAAAAAAATCTTTACATAGTATTGGTAAATCTATTTTTTGTTTAATTTTACTTATATGAATAAGATTACCTAAAAAAAAATCTTCCTCTGTTAATACAGATAAACATGTTGCATTATTTGATTTATAAATATTTGCTATATTAACAGGATTATAATCTTCAATAATAATACCAGCAGAAGGACTAGCTTTCTTAATTTCAGCAATAATTGAAATTTTATCTTGATTATAATTATTTAATATTTTTTTTTTAAAATCTATAAAAGTATTATTTTCTTTAATCTTTTGTGATAATGAATCGATACTAATATCTTTTTTAAGACTATTAATTTTTAAAGTTTTGTTATCTATAATTTTTTTTAGAATGTTCTCAGACATTTTGTAATAATTTTAAATGTTCATGAGTTTTTCCTGATAAAATAAATTCTCTAGCATCATTATAAGAATCTTTAAAATTCGAGTGTCTTTCCATTACAATTAATCCTGCCGCAGCGTTTAAACAAACAGCTTTTGAAAAATCATTATCTTCACCTTTAAAAATATCAATCATTTTTTTTGCATTATATTGCGGATCATCTCCTAATATATTTTCAAAATTATCTGCATTTATATTTAATTCATTTGGATTAATTATAATTTCAGTTATTTCACCATTTTTTAGTTGAACAACATTAGTTTTATTATAAGGGGAAATTTCATCTAATCCATCTTGACTATTAACTATCCATGTAAATTTAATATTTAAATTTTTTAGAGCATTTGCAAAAATTTTAAGTAATTTATTATCAAAAACTCCAACAACTTGTCTATCAATGTGAGCTGGACTACTTAATGGTCCTATCATATTAAATATAGTTCTTTTTCCAATTTTTTTTCTTGTTGGTCCTACATATTTCATAGCACTATGATAATTTGGCGCAAACATAAATCCAAAATTGTTTTTATTAATTTGTTCTTCTATTTCTTTTGGTTCTAAATTAATTTTAATATTTAATGCCTCCAAAACGTCTCCAGAGCCACATTTTGAAGAAACGGCTTTATTACCATGCTTTGCAACTTTTACACCCATGCTTGCCAATAACAATGCAGATGCTGTTGAAATATTTAAAGTATTTTTGCCATCACCTCCTGTTCCGCATGTATCAACACAATTTTGAACATTAACTCTTTTAGCTTTATTTCTTAATACGTGTACACCTCCAGCTATTTCATCTGAAATTTCACCTTTGGATGATAAAAAAGTTAAAAAATCGTAAATTTCCTGATCAGATGCTGTTCCATTCATTAAAATTTCAAAAACATCTTTACTTTCTTCAAAACTTAAATTTTCTTTATTTTTTAATTTTTCAATAAATTTTTTCATTTTTATATTTCCTTAATAAAGTTTTTTAAAATTTTCAAACCGTATTTTGTTTTAATACTTTCAGGATGAAATTGCACTCCATGCACATTATATTTTTTATGTTGAATTCCCATTATAATACCATCTTTAGTTTCTGCTGTTACTTCAAGATTTTTTGTTAATGTTTTTTTTTCTACAATGAGACTATGATACCTTGTTGCTTCAAATTTATTAGGAAGGTTTTTTAAAATTCCTTTATTTTTAGAAATAATTGTACTTGTTTTTCCATGAACTAATTGTTTGGCTTGCACTATTTTTGATCCAAAAACTTGACCGATTATTTGATGTCCCAAACAAACTCCGAGAATTGGGATTTTTTTATAAAGATTTTTTACAATCTTTAAACAATTTCCTGCATGAATAGGATATCCTGGTCCAGGCGATATAACTATTTTATCGTATTTTTTTTTTAATATTTTAGAAGAATCTATTTTATCGTTTCTAACAACAACAACATTAGCAGATAAACTTGATAAATAATGATAAAGATTAAAAGTAAAACTATCGTAATTATCAATTAATATTATTTTCATAAATTTATTCTAAAGCCTTTAATAAAGCTTTGGCTTTGTTAATTGTTTCATTATATTCATTAATTGGTTTGCTATCAGCTACTATACCTGCTCCAGATTGAACATAAAATTTATTTTTTTTTGAAATGGCCGTTCTTAAAGCTATACATGTATCAAAATCACCATTTGCAGAAAAATAACCAATACCACCTGCGTAAACTTTTCTCCTTGTAGTTTCTAATTCATCAATGATTTCCATTGCTCTAATTTTTGGTGCCCCAGAAACTGTTCCTGCAGGAAATCCAGATAAAAGAGTATCAAATTTAGTAAATTTATTATTAAAAGTTCCTTCAACATTGGACACGATATGCATAACATGAGAATATCTTTCTATTTTAAAACTTTCAGTTACTTTAACTGAATTTATTTTAGAAACTTTTCCAGCATCATTTCTTCCAAGATCTAGAAGCATTAAATGTTCTGATAATTCTTTTTTATCTTTCAATAAATCTTTTTCGAAGTACAGATCTTCTTTTTTATTTTTACTCCTAGGTCTAGTTCCGGCAATAGGTCTTATTGTTATCTTGTTATTTCTTAATCTGACTAATATTTCTGGACTTGCTCCAATTATTTGAAAATCATTAAAATTAAAAAAATACATGAATGGGGAAGGGTTAGTTTTTCGAAGTTTTTTATAAATCTCTATTGGTTTCTTTGTTAGCTTAGATTCGAATCTTTGACTTAAAACAACTTGAAAGATATCACCAATTTTAATGTATTTTTTGGCTTTATTAACGTTACTGATAAATTTTTTTTTAGAGATATTTGATTTAATTTTTTCAATATTGCTATCTTTTTGTTTAGAATTTTGGTCTATATTGAAATTTGCCAAAAAAACCATTTCTTCAATTTGCTTTTTTATTTCATCAAATTTTTTTTTGAAATTATTTATTTTTTCATCTTTAAAACAATTAACTATAAAAAATAATTTTTTCTCAATATTATCGTGAACTACTAGATGTTTTGGTCTTAGTATTCTTGTATCTGGAATCTTCAAGTCGTTTAATGTTTTATTTGGAATTTTCTCAATATATCTAATTATATCGTAAGAAAAATATCCTGATAATATCGAACTAATTGGTGGCAATTCTTTGGGTATTTTAAAATTAAAATTTTCTATAATTTTTTCAATATTATTTTTTGGTTTACCATTTAATATTTTAACTTTGTCATTACTAAACAATTTGCATTTGTTATCATTAAATTCCCATATTTTATCTGGGTTTCTTCCAAATATTGTATATCTTCCTTTTATATAACCCTTCTCAACTGACTCAAATATAAAACTATTTTTTTCGATTAAAAAATTATCAATAAGATTTTCAATTTCTCTTGTTCCATTAGTTTTAATAGAATAAAATAATATTTGATTATTTTTTTTTTTATATTGAGATTTAAATTGACTTAATCTTATATTAAGCATTATCTGAAATAATTTTTAACTCTATCTAATGTTGTTTGAAATATTTTTACTTTATATTTTGTGTTTAAAGACAAATTATACGAACTATAAATATCACTTACTACATTAGTATTTGATTTTTTGAGATATTCTCTAGTTATTCGATCATTTTTAGGCAAATCATCATAATAAATATTTTTAATTTTTGCTAAGTAGATTTTATTTTCCTTATCGGTAATTAAAGAGAAACTTTCTTTAGTAAGTGAATATATTAATTTAACTGAGTCAGCGTCAAATTTATCGTTATCAGTAATTTGATTTATAGTAATATTTTCTATATTTTTTTGATTTTGAGAGATTTTCGCAAATTCATTGTTGTCTAATTTTTTCTCTTGAATTTTTTTAAAAAGTTCCTGATGTAAATCATATTTTTTTTTGATAAATATATTGTCTTTAATTTTATCTATAAATTTATGATCTGTTTTATTTGGTAGTATTTTATCAATTTTAGTAATTTCAAATAAAAGAAAATAATCATTTTTATCGATTAATTGAATATTACTCTCATTTCTTTTTGAGTAAATTTCTTTTAAAATTTCTTCCGATTCAATGTTAACTTTATAATTATTAATAGAAACTAGATCTAAATTGTATTTCTTTTTAATTTCATTAATATTAGTTCCGATTACTATGCTATTATCAATTTCATCTATTTTATTAAAAAATTCTTGATTGAATTCTTCAATTTCTACTAAATCTTTTGGAGTTATTTTAGTGTACGAGAAATCAATGTAATCTTCTTTTAATACTTCTTCATTATCATTGATGTACTCATTAATTTCTGAACTTGATACATCGTTATTATAGGCATGATTTAAATCAAAATAATCTATCTCAATCTTTTTTTTTTCATTTATATAAATTTTATTATTAAGAAAATATGGTGATTTGATTCCTCCACCAATATAATTAAACAACTTTTTTTTTAATTCTTCTTTTATTAATCTAGTTTCAAAATCAGGTGCTGTTAAATTATTTTCTAAAAGAAATTTTTCGTATTTAACTCTTGAAAAGTTATTATTATCATCCAAGAAATTTTCATTAGACTTAATTTTGTCAGCAAGAATTTTCTCTGATATGGAAATTTCTATATCGTTAATTTCCATATCTACCAATCTTTCAGAAACAATTTCTGATAATATATTTTCTAATATTTTATTCTCTAAATTTTTTTTAATTATATATGGTTTTATTCCTAATTGGTTTATATGATCAATAAAATCTTCAGTGGAAACAGTCTTGTTATTTATTTTTGCAATATTATTTGTATTTCCACTTCTGAACGCACCTCCCATTCCCCAAAAGACAAATGGAATAGCAATTAAAAAAACAAAAAATGCTGCTAATTTTGTTTTAGAAAAAGCCCTAAATTTATTAATCATATCATTAAAATTGTTTATTTATTGATCTATAAAAAACAAACCTATAAATTAATTTAAACTATATGACAAATAATAATATGTATTTTATTGCTAATTGGAAAATGCATGGAAATACTAAAGATATTGAGAGATCTAATTCTATATTAAAGCTGTCAAAATTAAAAAAATATAAAAATCATAAAATAATTTATTGTCCTCCTTATACACTGCTTAAGGATTTTTATAATAAAGTAAAAAAATCTAGAATTTCTATTGGCGCACAAAATTGTCATGCAAATTCTGATTTTGGCCCTTTTACTGGTTCGATTAATTCTAAGCTTATTAAATCCACAGGTGCCAAGTATGTTATAATAGGACATTCAGATAATAGAAATCAAGGCGACAATGATAAAAATATAAATAATAAAATTAAATCTGCTCTAAATGAAAATTTAAAAGTAATTTTTTGCGTTGGTGAAAAACTAAATGAAAAGAAAAAAAATCTCACTTACTCAATTTTAAAAAAGCAGATAGTTAAAGGATTAGACAAAATAAATAATTTTGAAAATATAATTATTGCTTACGAACCTGTTTGGTCTATAGGAACGGGTCTAGTTCCCAAAAGCTCAGAACTAAAAAAAAATATAAATAGTATTAAAAAGATTTTGAGTTTATTAAGAAAATCAAAAAAGATAAATATTTTATATGGGGGCTCTGTAAGTCCAGACAACGCAAAAGATTTACTTGAAATGGTCAACATTAATGGCTTTTTAGTGGGTGGAGCATCTTTAAATGCAAAAAAATTTATTGATATAATAAAAAAATCAATTAATTAGTCCTCGTGGAAAATATACTTTTAATTATAAATATCATTCTTGCGGCTATTTTAGTAATTTTGATACTATTCCAAAAATCAGAAGGTGGAGCACTTGGAATAGGAATTTCACAAGATAATTTTATGTTCTCAAGATCTGCTGGAAATTTTTTAACTAAAGCAACAGCAATTGTTGCTACTTTATTTATAATTTGCAGTTTGGGATTAACTATATTATCTAGAGGTGAATTAACACCTACAATGTCCGTAATCGACAAAATCGAGGAAAATACGGATGATGCTCCAAAAATTCCAGAAAATAAAAATTAATACTTTTAATTTTTAAATTATATGGCTATAACATAATTCCATGGCGCGATATATATTTGTCACTGGCGGCGTGGTTTCTTCACTAGGTAAAGGTTTGTCATCTGCGTCATTAGGATATTTATTAAAGTCCCAAGGTTACAAAGTTAGAATAAGAAAGATGGATCCATATTTGAATGTTGATCCTGGAACGATGAGCCCATTTCAGCATGGAGAAGTTTTTGTAACAGATGATGGTGCTGAAACAGATTTAGATCTAGGTCACTACGAAAGATTTACTGACATATCTTCAAAACAATCTGACAATATAACAACTGGTCGTGTTTACATGGATATAATCAAAAAAGAGAGAAAGGGAGGTTATCTTGGAAAAACCGTTCAAGTAATACCTCATGTGACAGATAGAATTAAAGAATTTATAAAAAAAGATATTTCAAATGAAGATTTTGTTATTTGTGAAATTGGCGGAACAGTAGGTGATATTGAAAGTTTACCTTTCCTTGAGGCTATAAGACAATTTTCAAATGATCATGGTAAATCTAAAACACTGTTTATTCATTTAACTTTGGTTCCTTTTATGAAATCATCTGATGAGATTAAAACTAAACCAACTCAACACTCTGTAAAAGAATTAAGAAGCATTGGTATCCAGCCCGATATAATTATATGTAGATCACAACAATCCATACCTTTTGATCAAAGAAAAAAAATATCTTTATTTTGCAATGTTTCGATTGAAAATGTAATTGAAACAGTAGATGTAAAGACTATATATGAAGCTCCAATTAGTTTTTATAATCAGAATCTGGATAAGCAAGTTTTAAAATATTTTAAATTAAAAACCAATAAAAGACCAAACTTATTACCTTGGAAAAAAATAACCAAAATTACTTTAAATACAAAAAAATCAATTAATATTGCAATTATTGGAAAATATGTAAATTTAAAAGATGCATATAAATCTTTAGATGAGGCCCTTACCCATGGAGGTATTTCAAATAAAGTTAAAGTTAATTTAGTGCGAATAGAGTCTGATAATTTAAAACCAAACCAAATAACTAAAAAACTTAATAAAGTATCAGGAATATTAATACCAGGTGGATTTGGCAAAAGAGGAACTGAAGGTAAGATTTCAGCAATAAAATACTCGAGAGTAAAAAAAATACCATTTCTTGGTATTTGCTTTGGAATGCAAATGGCGATAATTGAATTTGCAAGAAATATATTAAAAATTAAAAGAGCCAGTTCTAGCGAATTGGATAAAAAATGTTATCCTGTAATTGGCTTAATTCATCAATGGAATAAAGACGGAAAGCTAATTAAGGGAACTGAAAAAGATCTGGGTGGCACAATGCGTTTGGGTTTATATGAAGCTAAATTAAGAAGTAATTCTGCCATAAATAAAATTTATAAATCTAAATCAATTAAAGAAAGACATAGACATAGATATGAAGTTAATAATAATCTTAAAAACCAATTTGAGAAAAAAGGATTAATTTTTTCAGGAATGTCACCGGATAATAGATTGCCAGAGATAGTAGAACTAAAAAATCATCCTTGGTTTATTGGAGTTCAATTCCACCCAGAATTTAAATCTAGACCTTTGTCTCCACATCCTTTATTCTCATCATTTATCAAAGCTGCAAAATCTTTTAATGCAAAATAAAATAGTCAATTGTAACGGTTTACAAATATCAAATAGAAATAAGATTTGTTTAATTGCAGGACCATGTCAACTTGAAACAGAACAGCACGCTTTGGATATGGCTGGCCAAATTAAAGAAATATCATCAAAATATGATATTGGTTTTATTTACAAAACTTCTTTCGATAAAGCTAATAGAACCAGCCTTAAAAGCAAAAGAGGAGCGGGCTTAGAAAAATCATTACCAATATTCGATAAAATTAAAAAAAATTTAAACATTCCTGTTCTTACAGATATTCATAATGAGGAACAGTGTTCAATAGTAGCCTCGCATGTTGATATTTTACAAATTCCAGCTTTTTTATGTAGACAAACTGATTTGTTAATAGCTGCCGCAAAAACAAATAAAATTATAAATGTAAAAAAAGGTCAATTCTTAGCTCCATGGGACATGGTTAATGTTACAAAAAAAATATCAGATTCAGGCAATCATAATATTTTAGTAACTGAACGTGGAGTAAGTTTTGGTTACAACACTTTGGTATCAGATTTGAGATCAATTCCTATAATGGCTAAAAATGGTTATCCGGTAGTGTTTGACGGAACACACTCTGTACAACAACCAGGAGGTTTAGGTGAAGAGAGTGGTGGACAAAGAGAGTTTGTAGAATATTTATCAAGAGCTGCTGTAGCAATAGGTGTCGCAGCAATATTTCTTGAAACACACCAAGATCCAGATAATGCTCCTTCGGATGGACCCAATATGATCCCTTTGAATAAATTGGAAGATTTAATTAGTCAAATTGTAGAAATAGATAATTTGGTTAAAAAATAATTAATGAGTAAAATAACCAAGGTAATTGCCAGACAAATATTTGATAGTAGAGGAAATCCAACGATAGAAGCTGAAGTTTTTTCTAATAATTTAAGCGCCTCTTCAATTTGTCCATCAGGCGCATCAACGGGTACTTACGAAGCTTATGAAAAGAGAGATAAGTCAAACAAAAAATACCTAGGAAAAAGTGTTTTATATCCAGTAAAAATAATCAATAAATTAATTTCTGAAAAATTAAAAAATCAAAATGTTCATGATCAAGAAAGAATTGATTATTTATTAATCAAATTAGATGGAACAAAACAAAAGAAGAAAATTGGAGCAAATTCGATATTAGCCATTTCAATGGCAGTTAAAAAACTATCTGCAAAAATTAAAAAAATACCACTTTATAAAAATTTTATAATTAAAAAGAATTTTAAACTACCCTACCCAATGATGAACATAATTAATGGAGGAGTGCACGCTAATAATGGCTTAAGAATTCAAGAATTTATGATACGTCCAGATAAAGCCAAATCTTTCTCTGAGGCAGTTAGAATGTGTTTTATTGTTATAAACAACCTAAAATCATTAATAAAAAAAATGGGACATTCAACTTCAGTAGGTGACGAAGGAGGATTTGCTCCAATGATTAGTGATAATGAAAGTGCTTTAAAACTAATAGTTCAAGCAATTAAAAAATCAAGATTTACTAACGGGAAAGACATTTCTATCTGTCTAGATGTGGCTGCTAACGAATTGCTAAAAAAAAATAAATATTCAATACATTCGAAAAAATATATCACAGCAGATCAATCAATTAAAAAATATTTGTTATTAATTAAAAAGTATAAAATTAAATCTATAGAGGATCCATTTGGTGAAAACGATTGGTTTTCATGGACTAAGTTTATAAGTAAATTAAATGGCAATGTTCAAGTAGTTGGAGATGATCTTTTTGTAACAAATTTAGAAAGACTAAAAGTTGGTTTTTTAAATGTTTCTGCCAATTCTATTTTGATAAAATTAAATCAAATTGGTACAGTTACAGAAACTTTAGAAGTTATTAAGTTTGCACAATCAATTGGATTTAAAACTATTATTTCACATCGGTCAGGAGATAGTGAAGACACATTTATTGCAGATCTTGCTGTCGGAACTGATTCTAATCAAATTAAGACGGGATCATTAGCAAGATCCGAAAGAGTATCAAAATACAACCAACTAATTCGTATTGAAGAGGATCTTGGAAATCACGCAAAAATGAATAAAATTAATTAATGTTCAACAAGTTAAAAAATAATTATTTTATACTTATTGTAACATTTTTTATAATTTATTTTTTTTTCAACTTAATGGATGGTGAAAGAGGCTTAGTTTCTTATTTTGAAAAAAAAGAACATTATGATCAACTACAAAAAGATCAAAAAAACCTGAAAGTCAAAATAGCAGAATTGGATCTGAAAAATTCACTTTTAACAGAAGATATTGATTTAGATTTTATTGAAATTTTAATTAGAGAAAAATTTTTATTTGGTAAAAAGTCTGAGACTACATATATATTAAAAGAAAATGGAAACAAAAAATAAACCAAGACATCCTGAAAAAGTTAATAAACCTGCAAATTCAATTAAAAAAAAACCTGAATGGATAAAGTCAAAACTTTTAAATAGTAGAGAATTTTTTTTAACAAAAACTATTGTTAGTCAAAATAATTTGCTCACTGTATGCCAGGAAGCAAATTGTCCAAATATTACTGAGTGTTGGAGTAAAAGACATGCTACCTTTTTAATTATGGGTGATACATGTACTAGAGCATGTGCATTTTGCGATGTTATAACCGGTAAGCCAAAATCACTTAATCCCTTAGAACCATTTAAAATAGCAGCAGCTGTTAACAAATTAAACTTAAAACATGCTGTAATTACATCAGTTGATAGAGATGATCTTAATGATGGTGGAGCCAATCATTTTTACGAAGTTATTATTGAAACAAAGAAACTTAATCCTACAACAACTATAGAAGTTTTAACACCTGATTTCTTAAGAAAAGGAGACTCTTATATAAAAGTAATAGAAGCTAAACCAGATGTTTTTAACCATAATATTGAAACAGTGCCAGGACTTTATAGACAGATTAGACCTGGATCCAGATACTTTGCTTCAGTTGAATTATTAAAAAATGTAAAAAAATTTGATAAAAATATTTTTACTAAATCAGGATTGATGGTGGGTTTAGGAGAAAATAAAGATGAAATTATTCAAGTTATGGATGATTTAAGGTCTGCCGGAGTTGATTTTTTAACAATAGGTCAATACTTACAACCTTCCGTTAAACATCATGCTTTAGATAGATATTATAAACCCGATGAATTTGAAAAGTTAAAAAATATCGCAGAGTCAAAAGGATTTTTATTAGTTTCTTCATCACCACTTACAAGATCTTCCTATCATGCTGATCAAGATTTTGCTGTACTTCAAAAAAATAGAATAGATCAAGCAAATGCCTAAAGCGTCAGTTAAAAGATCAATAGAATGTAAAAAAGATCAGTTAATCGATCTAGTTCTTGATATAGAAAAATATCCAACTTTTCTTCCTTTTTGTTTAGATGCTAAAGTACATGAAAGAAAAAAGCAGGATGATTTATTAATAATAGTTGCAGATTTAACTATTGGAAAAGGCCCTTTTAAAGACACATATAAAAGTGATGTTAAATACAATAAAAAAGAAGACTCAATTTATGTTACTAATCTTGACGGACCTTTGAAACATTTAATAAATAACTGGTATTTTAAAGAAGATAATAAAATTACCGAAGTTTCTTTTGATGTTGATTTTGAACTAAAAAATCATTTTTTAAATATAGTAATGACTAAATCTTTTCAATATGGTTTAGATAAAATAGCTGATGCTTTTCAAAAAAGAGCAGAGGAACTATTTAACAATAGTTAAAATTAAATTTAAAGCTTTGTTAACAGCAGCTCTTTGAACTGATGTTCTTTTTTTATTTTTAAATAAGTATTTCCTAACTAATGTTTTGTTACCTTTTTTAATGCCAATAAATACTAATCCTACTGGTTTTTCTTTAGTTCCCCCTTTGGAACCAGCAATACCAGTAATTGAAACAGAGATATGAGTTTTGCTAATTTTGTTTATATTTTTTACCATGTGTAAGCAAGTCTCATAACTCACAGCTCCATATTTCGTTATTGTTTTTTTTGGAACTTTAAGTAGGTTTATTTTAGATTGATTAGAGTATGCAACCAATCCCATAGAAAAAACTTTGGAGGATCCGTTAATTGAAGTTATTGTGCTTGAAAGCAAACCTCCAGAGCAAGATTCAGCAAAAGAAATTTTCAGTCTTTTTTTCTTTAATACGTTAAAAACTTTTTGAGAAAGCTTTTTCATGCAGTAAAAACCATATACAAGACAAGAACAGCCACAACATATAATCCAGCACAAACATCATCCATGATAACACCGAAGCTATTTTTAAAGTTTTTATCGTAGTAGCTTACTGGATAAGGTTTTACGATATCAAAAATTCTAAATAGGATAAACATTATAAAATAAGATGTTAATACTTGATGGGTTTCTTTTGCTCCTTCATGTGCAATTTCATAAAGACATATAGGAATTGATTGTCCAATAAATTCATCAATTACCACTTCTTTAGGATCTTTATTTACTAAATTTTTAATAAAAATATTGACAGCATAAAGTGAGATAAAAAAAATTATAATTAAAAAAATTAAAACAGTATTTGGAGCAATATTTAATTTATGAAATAGAAAAAATAAAAATAATGTTGTTGCCAGTGAAGCAAAACTACCAGGAATTTTTTTGATTCTTCCTATTCCAAATAAAGTAACAAATAAAAAATTAATATTATTCATATTTTTCAACCGAAACTATTGTTTCACAAGCAATAGCCTTTTCATTTCCTATTAATCCTAATTTTTCTACAGTTTTACCTTTAAGATTAATAAATTTTTTGTCTAGCAGTAATAATTTTGAAAGAGAATTTATAATTTTATTTCTATATTTTGAAACTTTTGGTTTTTCACAAATCAAATTGATATCTAAATTATTTATAAAAAAATTATCTTTATTTAACATATTAACAATTGGTTTTAACATTTTGGGAGATCTTATATTTTTATATTTATTTTTATTACTTGGAAAATAAGTACCTATATCTCTTTTTTTCATAGCTCCTAAAATTGAATCAATAATTGAATGTATAATGACATCTCCGTCAGAATGTCCTTTTAAACCTGAATGGAAAGGTATATTAATTCCTCCTAGATAAAGCTTTTTATTTTTTACCAGTTTATGAATATCAAAACCAATACCATAATAGGTTTTTAAATTTTTTTTTAGATCAGATCTTGTAGTTATTTTAATATTATCTTTTTCTCCTTTAATAAATTTAATATTTTTATTATTTTCTAAAAAAAGAGTGGCCTCATCAGTAATTATTTTTTTATTTGTTTTTGATAATTTATATAATGTTTTAAAATCAAAACATTGAGGTGTTTGAGTTAGTAAAACTTTCTCTCTCTTTAAATTTATTATTTTATTTTTATTTTTATATTTTGTTGAATGATCTGTATTTATGTAAGGAATCACAGCTTTATTTTTCTTTAAATTTTTTTTTAATTTTTTTAAAAGATTTATCGAAAAATTTGGCCTTGCTGCGTCATGTATAAATACATTTTTAATTTTTTTTTTATTAATATAATCAAGAGCTTTTTGTGAAGACTGATATCTTTCTTCACCTCCTCTGATAATTGTTATTTTTTTGTTTTTTAAAGATTTAACTGCTGAGCTTGATACTAAAATTATTTGTTTAAATAAATTTGACTTCAAAGCTTTATCGATTGAATGCATAAATAAAGGTTTATTTTTATAGCATATAAATTGTTTAGGTATATTTGATTTAAATCTCTTACTTTTGCCTGCAGCTAATAGTATAAAACAATCACTCATGTCTTTATTTTCATTATTTTTAATATATTTTTAAATTATGTTAGCTTTATTAAAAAGAAATTTGTTCATTATTATCATTTTTCTTTTTACTATTTCTTTGGGGTTTGTAACTTTTTTAACATTTATTGATAAAAGCTTTATTCAATTAAATGAAGATAATTTACAAATTTTATTATTTTTTAACATAATATTATTATTAATTTTTTTTTTATTAATTTTTATTGATGTAAAAAATTCCATAAAAAACAATATCAATGTAAGAGGATCTATTGCAAATAGAAAATACATAATATCCTTTGCTCTTTTTACACTTATTCCATCTTTATTAATAGCTATATTTTCTTTGTTTATTTTCTCTTTTGCTTTAGAGAAATATTTTGACAAAAAAATAACTACTGCGGTTAATAACTCATATGAAATTGCCAAGAATTATGTTGACGAAAAGAAGAATAAAATTGAATCAGAAATTATACTAATAGCATTTGATTTAAATAAATATTCAAAACTTTTAAAAAATGAACCTAAAAGATACCAAGCTATATTAAATACACAAAGATTATTACGAGATATAGATCAATTGCATTTAATTGATGGTGATGGAAATTTAATTATATCAGCTATCAACTCTCCTTACAAAAAAATTGAAGATCGAGCTATAAAAATGGTTATCGATGATGATAGACCTTTAAAAATTATTAATACTTATGAAAAAAAATCTGCGGCGGTTATAAAGCTTACAAATTATGAAAATACTTATCTTTATGTATTAAAATTTTTGGATAAAAATATTTCAAATTATTTAATAGAATCTGAAGAAGCAATTAATTTTTATTATACAGTGGAAAATCAAAGTTTTGGAATAAGAGTTTCTTTCGCAATTATATATATAGCTTTAGTTACTTTACTATTATTTTTATCTATAACTATTGCAATTAGATTTTCTTCACGTTTTTTTGTTTCTATAAATAATTTAATTACAGCTTCAGAAAAAATAGGAAAAGGAAATTTAGAAACAAAAGTTCCTGAGCTTAAAACTGATCGAGAAATGGAATTATTAAATAAAAATTTTAATTTGATGACAGAGAGACTTAGAAACCAACAAGAAAAATTATTAACCTCGGAGAGACATGAGGCTTGGGAAAATGTAGCTAGAAAGTTAGCTCATGAAATTAAAAATCCACTCACACCCATTCAACTAACTATAGATAATTTAAAAACAAAATATTTAGAAAATATTGATGAAAATAAGAAAAATAATTATATGCAAAATCTTCAAACAATATTAAAACAAATAAAACAAATTGAAAACCTTGTTAATGAATTTTCTGATTTTGCAAGAATGCCAAAACCATTAATGAAAAAAAATAATTTAAATAAAGTAATTCAAGAAAATATAAATTTAATAAACAAATTAGATGGAACTATTAATATTAATTTGATTAATCATTTATCAAAAGAAGTTATATTAAATTTTGATTATGAGCAGTTTAATAGAGTTTTTTTTAATTTAATTAAAAATTCTCTAGAAAGCATCCAAGAAAAAGCTAAAAAAGCCAATAAAATTAATAAAAAAATCAATATAGAATTAAGACAGAGAAGAGACTATATAAATGTTAATTTGATAGATACAGGAATAGGATTTAAAGATAAACAAGCTAAAGAATTAATTAGACCATATTATACAACCAAACAAAAAGGAACAGGATTAGGTTTATCTATAGTAGATAAAATTATTAGTGATCACAATGGATCGATAAAATTTTTGAATCATAAGAACGGAGCTAAAATTCAAATTATTATTCCGATAAAATAATATAATGTCAGCTGAAATTTTAATTATAGACGATAATGCCGATATAAGATTAATTCTTAATGAATTAATTAAGGATGCCGGTTACAAAACTAGACTTGCTGCCAATTTTAATCAAGCTTTAACTGAAATTGACAAAAAACTTCCTGATGTTGCAATTATTGATGTAAAATTGGACAAGGGTGATAATGACGGGATACAATTACTAGATCATGTAAAAAAGAAAAACATCGACATACCTGTTATAATGATATCTGGACATGCTAATATAGAAATGGCAGTCAATTCATTAAAATCAGGCGCCTTCGAATTTATCCAAAAACCTTTTGACAAGGAAAGATTGCTTAACTTTGTTAATAGAGCTGTTGAAAATTTTAATTTAAAAAATGAAAATAAAAATTTAAATAATAAATTATTCCATTCTTTTGAATTAATTGGTAGAAGTTCGAACATATTATCAATAAAAGATCAAATTGAAAAACTTTCTAATTCAGAAAGTAGAATATTCTTAAATGGACCCACAGGCACAGGAAAAGAATTAATTGCAAGAAAAATATATAAAAATTCAAAGAGAAACACTGGACCCTTTGTTATTATAAATGGGGCTTTATTGGATACTAAAAAATATGAATTAGAATTATTTGGTGAAGAAAAAAAAGATGGATCAATAACTTATGGCGCTTTAGAAAAAGCTTCAAGAGGTGTTTTGCTAATTGATGAGGTTACAGAAATTCCATTAGAAACACAATCAAAGATACTCAGAATTGTAATTGATCAAAAATTTAAAAGAATTAACAGCAATCATGATATTAAAGTTGATGTAAGAATAATTTGTTCATCAAGCAAAGATATGTCTGGAGAGATAAAAAATGGTAATTTTCGAGAAGACCTTTATCATCGTTTAAATGTTTTCAATATAAAAATTGAACCATTGAATAAAAGAATTGAAGACATACCTTTACTTTTAGATTATTTTATTGAAAATATATGTAAAACTTACAATTACAAAAAATTTACAATTAAAGACAATAATTATTTATTAAATTATGATTGGCCAGGAAATGTAAGAGAATTAAGAAATTTAATTGAGAGAATTGCTATTTTATCGCCAGGCGATGATAATGAAAAGATCATCACAATCATTAAAGAGTCTTTATCAAAATCAATAAAAGATAATTTCTCAATCACAGAAACTTTGTCAATTCCTCTTAGAGAAGCTAGAGAAAGTTTTGAAAAAGAATATTTAGTATCACAATTAAATAAATTTAGTGGGAATATATCGAAAACAGCAAAATTTGTAGGCATGGAAAGGTCAGCTTTACATAGAAAATTGAAATTATTAGGAGTTAAAGATTTAAATTAATGAATATAATTATATGCGGAGCAGGAAGAGTAGGATTAACTATTGCCAAACTTCTTACTGAACAAAATCATTCTATTACATTAATAGACCAATCTAGTGAAGATATACAAAAAGTTAATGATTCATTAGATGTAAAAGCTATAGTTGGAAAGGCAACTTCCCCATCAGTTTTAGAAAAAGCTAATACTAAAGAAGCAGATATGATGATAGCCGTTACAAGAAGTGATGAAATCAATATGCTTATTTGTCAAATTGCATATTCTATCTTCAAAGTTCCTAAAAAAATTGCTCGTATAAGATCTCAAGAATATCTCAATCCGAAATTTTCAAGTTTGTTTAATAAAGAAAATTTACCAATTGATTATGTAATTTCTCCAGAACTTGAAATTGCAAAATCAATACAAAGAAAATTAGAAGCACCAGGAGCCTTGGATAATGTTCCTTTTGCAGATAATAAAATTAGACTCTTAGAAATATTAATTGATGAAAAATGTCCAATATTTGGAATTAAATTAAATGATCTTACAAAAAAATTTCCAAAACTTAATGCTTACGTTTTAGGAGTGATTAGAGATGATAAATTTGCAATTATAAAAAAGAATGACACATTAAAACATAATGATAAAGCATATGTAGTTGTTAATTCAAATAAAATGGAGGAAACACTTAAGGTGTTTGGCCATAATGAAAAAATATCAAATAAAATATTAATAATTGGTGGTGGAAATATAGGATTTAATTTAGCAAAGAGTATTGAACAAGATTTTGATTCTGCAAGAATCAAAATTATAGAAAAAGATAAAAATAGAGCAGAGTTTATAGCTAAAGATTTAAATGACACAATTGTTATTAATGGAGACGGTTTAGATGAAGATGTATTAAATGAAGCAAATCTAGATGAAGTTGAAACCGTGTTGGCTTTAACAAATGATGATGAAGACAATTTAATGGTAAGTTTGTTGGTTGAGAAATTTTCAAAAAATAAACGAACAATGGCTTTGATTAATAAACCTAATTACTATCTATTACAATCTTCTCTAAAAATTGATGATTTAATAGATCCAAGAATGAATACTGTATCAAGTATATTAAAACACGTTCATAAGGGAACTATAGAAAATGCATATACAATTTTAAACGGTGAGTATGAAGTTATAGAAGCTGATATTATTGAAACTTCGGAGTTGGTGAATAAAAAATTGAAAGATTCGAATCTTCCAGATGAAATAAGAATTGGCGCAATATTAAGAGACAAAGAAATAATAATACCCACATCAAGCTACGTATTCAAAAAAGATGACACAGTTGTTCTTTTGTCTAAAAGAGATCAATTGCCAATAGTTGAAAACTTGTTCAGAATTAGTTCCATCTAATATAAATGAGTAAATTTAGTTTTATTTACATTGGTGCTTTTTTAATTTTATTAAGTATTTTTTCTTTTTTTAATATTATTTATTCTTATTATTTTAATATTTTTCTTAGTTTGAATACATACAGTTATACATTTATTATATGTTTAATTTTAGGAATTTTTTTAATTTTTTTTAATAAAATAAAATTTAAAAAAATTTCACTACATGAAAAAATTATAACTGTATTATTCGGATACTTTTTTTTTCCTATAATTATTTCATTACCTTATTATTTTAGTATTTATAATATATCATTTCTAAGCTGTTATTTTGAAGCAATATCAGGTTTTACCTCAACAGGTTTCACAATCTTTGAAAATATTAAACATGTAGATCAAAGTTTAATATTATGGAGATCCACATCACAATGGATAGGTGGGTTATATTTTCTTTTTTCTATCCTTTTATTGATTGATATTTTTGATGATAATTTAAAAAAATCATTAACAAATTATCTTTCATTAAACTCTTCAGAAATATTTAAACAGTCAATCAAAATAATTTTTATCTATACTTCACTCACACTCGTAATATTTATCATATTGAAATTTATTAATTTAAGAACCTTTGATGCTTTTAATTTTTCTTTAACAATAATTTCATCTGGAGGATTTTTACCAACAA
Source organism: uncultured Pelagibacteraceae bacterium (assembly GCA_913052435.1). GTDB lineage: Bacteria > Pseudomonadota > Alphaproteobacteria > Pelagibacterales > Pelagibacteraceae > Pelagibacter. The sequence continues at coordinate 1,384 of CAJXDV010000005.1, read as the reverse complement.
ATAATATTAATATATTATTTCAAACCGATATTAGTAAATTTATTCTCTCAATATTAATGTTAGTATCTTACTTTAGTCTATTTTTAACATACAATTTAGTATTTTTTAAAAGAAAAAACCTTCACTATCTAAGTGAAGATTTTTATTTATTAATTTATTTACTAATTATTATTTCAATTATTTTTGTTTTTTTTAATTCTGAAAAAAATTTTTTAAATACACTTGTTTCAATATCAAGCAGCGTTTCTAATTTGGGAATTTCCTTCAATGATATTTCTTCAAATCTATCTTTTGTTTATTTGATTTTAGTAATAATAGGTGGATCTTTTTTTTCTACGAGTTCCGGCTTAAGATTAATTAAAATATTAAATCTGATTAAATTTTCTTTAAATAATTTATTATCTCATACTAAACCAAATCAAATTTACTTAAATAAAGTTTCTTTAATAGGTGGAAATATATTCAAAACAGATATTAATAAATATTTTTTAACAATAATCATTTTTATTATTTCATTATTTTCTATTACTTTGTTGCTAACGATTTCCAACATTGATTTTGAAAGTTCATTTAAGCTTGGTATTCTTACCATTATGAATACAGTAAATTCACATATGTATGATTTACATGATTTTGACTTTTACAACTTAGCGTTTTTTTCTAAATTTTGCCTTATTATATTTATGATAATCGGGAGAGTCGAGCTACTAACAATCTTTATATTGTTTAAAAAATTTCTTTTCAAAAATTAATTTAGTATTATAACATCATAATCTTGCGCCCTTAGCTCAGTTGGATAGAGCAACGGTTTTCTAAACCGTGGGTCGGAGGTTCGAATCCTCCAGGGCGCGCCAAAAAAAGAATTTATAGTTCTTTATACAGTATTCTTAATATTCAATATATTTTTCTTAATAATTAGAAAATCTAAAATATGCAATAAGCATTCACTTATGCGATTAATTTATCATTGATGATAATGATAGTTTCTGCTTTACTTAAGTAATTCAAAATTAATTTTGAATTATTTGTTAACAAATAAATAAATAAAAGGGAGAAATAATGTTTAAATTAATAAAACAATTAACTTCTTTGGTTGCTATTTTTGCTGTTCTGTTTGCTTTTACGACAGAATCTATGGCAGCTAAAAAATCAAAAACCTTAGATAACACTAAAAATAAAGGTTTTGTAAGATGTGGAGTTTCTCAAGGTCTTCCAGGCTTTTCCAACGCTGATGCTGCGGGAAATTGGACTGGTGTAGACGTTGATGTATGTAGAGCGGTAGCTGCTGCAGTTCTAGGTGATGCAAGTAAAGTAAAATTTACTCCACTAAGTGCTAAAGAAAGATTTACAGCCCTAATATCTGGTGAAATTGATATCTTATCAA
>CAJXDV010000004.1 GCA_913052435.1 uncultured Pelagibacteraceae bacterium | reverse complement strand
GATAATCCATAACTAGAGTTTATGTTTGTCATATGTATAGATAAAGATTTTATAGAAGAAATGCAAATTTGTTTTTTATATAGTTGATTTATGTATTTTTCACTAACTTCCTTGTTATTTAAATAATTTAGATTAATCAAACAAACTTATTCTTTTTGCAAAGAATATTCTTATTAACCAATATATAAAAATTCCCAAAGGTCCTATGAAGTATGTAATAATTAATGGAAAAACAATTAAAAATTTTGATATATATAATTTTTGACTATCTCTAACTATCCACGAACCACAAAATAAATTTATAGATAAAAAATGTAACCAAAATAAAATTAAAAAAGCTTCATTTTCATATAAATCTCCCAATTTATATAAACCAAGATATAGATTAAAGAATTCAAAGAAATCATAACCAGAATTAAAAAAATAATAAAACAAGTATATGTAAATTGAACCTAAAATTAAAAAAGGAAATATTGAAGTTACAAACAAACCACAAATTTTTGATTGTGGAAAAAATATTAAAATAAACCAAAAAGGTATTACTCCAATATTCAACCATAAATAGATCATTTCAATACTAAAAAAGATGGCTATTTGTTCAATCATATTGATTTATATTATATTAAATAAACGAATGATTCCTATTAAAAATAAAAAAAAAAATCTAGAAGCTACCATTGAAGAGATGCGTAAATTTGCATTCAATTATATTGATAAATTTGCTCCATCTAAACAACAGCTTAAAATTTATTTGTTAAAAAAATACTTAAATTTTAAGGAAGCAAACGTAAAAAAAAGCAATATTTCTGATTTAATTGATATTGTTATAGAAAATTTGGAAAAATCTAAATTTATTAATGATAAATATTACTCAGAGTCTAAAGCTAAAAGTTTAATACAGAAAGGTTCTTCAATTAATAAGATTAGAAACTATTTAATTAACAAGGGAGTTGGTAAAAAATACATTCAAAATACTATTGATGGGATACAAGAAAGAAATGAGGATCAAGATTTTTTTTCAGCTATAAAAGTATGTAAAAAAAAACGAATTGGACCATCAAGAGATGATAGTAATAGACCGTTATTCTATAAAAAAGATATGGGTGTGCTTGCTAGATCAGGTTTTGACTTAGAAGTATCAAAAAGAGTTATGGATATAGAGAAAGAAGAATATTTAAAAATTATAAATTTTCTTTAGTTTTTTTGTTTTTTTCTTCTAAATAGTAGTGAATTTTATTTTTAATATAATTTTTTACAAAAACAAATAACAGCAAACCAAATATAGAAACTGAAATGATTATAATTAATATAGTTCTTAATTGATCATTCATTTAAATTATTATTTCTTTTTAAAATTAAGCTTGGATTTTTAAAATTGTCTTTTCCATAAAAAATTTCATTACCATCAAAATCAGTCACTAAACCACCGGCATTTTGAAGTATTGCATGACCTGCTGCAATATCCCACTCCAATGCTCTTGGATCAGCAACATAACCATCGTATTCGCCAGTAGCAATCAAACAAAATTTTAAAGAACTTTTCATTCTTACATAAGAAGTTACACCAATTTCTTTGTGTATTTTTTCAATTTCAGGTTTTAATTTGTCTGAGTATGAAACAAATTTAATAGAATTCTTATCTGTCTTTTTTTTACATTCTAATTTTATTAATTTTTTATTTTTAAGCTCAAAGGTCGAATCTTTATCATAAGAATAAAACATTCTTTGTTTTGCCGGAACACTAATTAATCCTGCTACAGGCTTTCTATCAAGAATTAAGCCAGCGTTAATTGTAAACTCATCTCTATCATTGATGTAATCAATAGTACCATCTATTGGATCGACCAACCAAAAATTATTTAGTTCTTTTGTTGATTTATTATGAGAAGTTTCTTCTGAAATTATTGGAATGTCAGGAGTTAATTCAATTAATTTTTTTGTTAACAATCTATTAACTTCTAAATCACCATTACTTACAGGAGTATTATCGGATTTAATCTCTTTGGTAAGTCCCTTTTTTCTTAAATCCAGAGCAATTTGACTAGCCTTCAAAAAGGTATCGATTAAATTTTCTACAATTTTTTTTACATTAATTTCAGTCAAAGTTATTTACTCTTTTTAGCTGAATATTTTTTGAGTTAATTACAATTTTACCAACATTTTCAAAATTAACTGTTACTTTTTCTTTAATAATAGATTGTATTTGTCCAATACCCCAATCTTTATTAGCTGGATTAATAACTTTGTCACCTGGTTCAAAATCTAAAATCATTTAATTTAACTTATATTCGAAATAAGTATAAATACCATCAAATGAATTCAGAATTTAACTCTATAGGTATTCAAAAAAAACCAGTAGACACAACAGTTGTTGTTGCCATGTCCGGAGGAGTCGACTCCTCTACAGTAGCAGGAATAATGAAGAAAGAAGGATATAATGTTATAGGCATTACATTAAAACTTTATGATGACAATAAAGAAACTACAAAATCCAAACAGTGTTGTGCCGGTCAAGACATCATGGATGCAAAAAGAGTAGCCAACAAGCTAAATATAGATCATAAAATTTTATATTATCAAAATAAATTTAAGCAAGAAGTAATCGATAATTTTGTTGAGAGTTATCTTAAAGGAGAAACACCGATTCCATGTATACAATGCAATCAAACTGTAAAATTTAGAGATTTGTATGAAGTATCAAAAAATCTTAACGCTGATGCCTTAGTTACAGGTCATTATGTAAAAAGTATTACAAATAATAACACAACCAACATGTATAGAGCTGTCGATGAAAATAGAGATCAAAGTTATTTTTTATTTAATACCACAAGAGAACAATTAGACTATCTAAGATTCCCGCTAGGCGGAATGTTGAAAGATAAAACTAGGGAAATCGCGAAAAAATTAGATTTAAATGTAGCTGACAAACCAGATAGTCAAGATATTTGTTTCGTACCTAATGGTGATTATGCGTCGGTAATTCAAAAATTTAGACCAGACTCTTTTCAAAAAGGAAACATAAAAAATTTAGATGGAAAAATTGTTGGAGTTCATCATGGAATAATTAATTTTACTGTCGGTCAAAGAAAAGGAATTAAAGTTTCAGACAAAGAACCACTTTATGTAATTAGAATAGACCCTGAAAAAAAAGAGATAATAGTTGGACCAAAAGAAAAAATAGGAAAAATAAATATTAATTTAAAAGATTTAAATTTATTAACAGATAAGATGGAGTTCAATCAAGAAATCTTTGTTAAAGTTCGATCAACAGGAAAACTCTTAAACGCAAAAATTAATTTTCTTGAAAATAATGAAGGTGAAGTTAATTTAGTTAACCCAGAGTATGGAATTTCTCCAGGACAAGCTTGTGTTTTTTATAATAAAGATCAATTTGGACACAAAGTTCTAGGTGGAGGGTGGATCACCGAACATTAGATTTTTTAAAAGATAATGAAAAAAAAAGAAAATATAATTGAATTAAAAAAAAATAATTCCAAGAAATTATATTTTTAATTTCAGGAAAATTATCTATTTTGATTACTAAAACAGGTAAAAGAATTATTCCAGATATAACTAAAAAAAAAGTTAAAAAATAATTTATTTTGATAAATTTAAAATTATAAATTTTTATAATTTTTTTTTTTAAAAAATATAATTTATTACTTACTAAAAACTGAGTAATTACAGTAAAAAAAATATAAATATAAATTCCTACTTTTCTAAAAAAAACGTATATTTTACCTTCTCCCAAAAAAGCAATATATAGAACTAGGAATAGTACCGATAAAATAGCTAACCAAAAAATTTTTTTTTTCTCAATTTTAAAAGATTTTAATTTTTCCAGTAAATTATGCCAAAATAAAAATAAGATAAACGCATACAAAAACATTATAGGTTTAAAAAAATATTTTACCGGAACATTTCTGCCAGCTCTCGATATTGATGTGCAGCCTTCAAAATTTGGAATACATGCTGGAACTAGATCTAGTTTTACAGATACTATGTATGAAATAATAACAGTTGTAATAGGTAAAATGAAACAAATTACTGCTAATGCTCTTAAATTTGTCCACATTGATTTTTTTAATGAATATTATTTTTTCTTATTCTTCTTTCTTGCTCTTCTTTTTTTAGAGCCCATTTTTCTACGACCTCTATGTTTTTTTGGATATCCCATAATCTCCTTAATTTTAATATTTTATTGACATATTTGAGGGATATAGCATTGTCATCAAAACATATCAATTTTATTTATGGACAAATCATTTAAAACTTTTCTTAAACATACTGCAAAAGATTTTCATAATCAGTCTGTAAACCCTCCAGTCGTTAGAGCTTCAACAATTATATTTAAATCTATGCAAGATATTAGAAAAACACAAAATAAATATAAAAAAGACCCAACTGGTGGCCATTTTGATTACGGAAGACAAGGAACATCGACAACTCATATTTTACAAAAAATTTTAACTAAATTAGAAAACTCTTATCATGTTTTTTTAACACCAACGGGTTTTGGTTCAGTTTTTTTGGCGATATTCAGCGTGGCTCGCCCAGGCGATGAAATTTTAGCTGCTGATTCAGTCTACTATCCAACAAGACTTCTAACGAAAGATTATTTAAAAGAATATAATATTAAAACTACATTTTATAATCCTCATGATTTAAATTCACTTAAAAAAAATATTTCTAAAAAAACAAAACTGATTTTTGTTGAAAATCCAGGAAGCAATTCTTTTGAATTTCAAGATTTATCTAAAATTATTTCAATAGCAAAAAAAAATAATATTATTACTATGATAGATAATACTTGGGGTACACCTTATTTTTTTAAACCAATTAAATTAGGTTTTGATATGTCAATTGTTTCTGCAACTAAATATTACTCAGGCCATTCAGATGTAATGGGAGGTAGTTTAGCAGTAAATAAAAAAGTCTTTAAACATGTAGAAAAAACGCAAAAAATAACCGGCCTAAGACTCGGACCTGATGATGCTTATTTAATTACAAGAGGTTTAAGAACACTGGATGTTAGATTAGATAAACACCAAGAAAATGCTAAAAAAGTGGCAGCATTTTTGTCAAAAAATAGAAAAGTCAAACTTTTATATCCTTATAAAAAAGACTCATACAATTATAAAATGTGGAAGAAATATTATTCTGGAGCATCAGGTTTAATGGGTTTGAAAATAAAAGCTAAAAATAAAAATTCTGTAATTAAGTTTGTAAATTCTCTTAAATTATTTGGATATGGATATAGCTGGGGAGGATTTGAAAGTTTAGCCCTCCATCAAGAAATTAAAGTACAAGGAAATAGAAAATATTTAAAATTGGCAAAAGATGAACATATAGTAAGGCTTCATATTGGCTTAGAAGACTGTGAAGATTTGATTGAAGATTTAAGGAAAGCTCTTAAGTTTATCAAATGAGTTCAGGAAAATTTATTCAAAGCAAAACTGCTTTAATTACATTAATAGCAGCATGTTTAGTTGTCATTATTTCTTTAGGAATAAGACAGACTTTAGGTTTATTCTATCAAGATTTTTCTATTGATTTAGGAATTTCAATTACCCAATTTGGTTTTGCTATTGGGTTGCAATTGTTTTTGTGGGGTTTATTTGGACCTTGGTTTGGAATTATAACCGATAAATATGGTGGAAACGTAGCAGTATTCATTGGGTTTCTTTTTTACTTATTAGGATGTTATTTATTGTATGCGGGTTACAACAAAGGATTTTATTTTACTATCAGTGTAGGAATTCTAATTGGAATAGGTTTAGGCTCAACTGCAATTAGCATTCCTGTTGCTATCGTAGCTAAACATTTTCCTTTATCAAATAGGACAATTGCAACAGGAATTGTTACTTCCGCAGGGTCGTTTGGTTATTTTTTGTCTCCTTTATTAACAAGATATTCATTAATAGAACTTGGCTGGGAAACTACTGTATTAATTTTTATATATTTACTTATAATCGGTTTAGTAACTGCCTTTTTTATTACAACTCCAAAAATTCCTGTAGGATCAACTCCTAGCGAAAATAATCAAACAGCAATGGAAGCAATTAAAGAAGCATTTTCATCAAAAAGTTATAATTATCTAACATTAGGATTTTTTGTTTGTGGTTGGCACATTGCGCTTGTTGCAACGCATATTCCAACTTACGTTAATGACAGAGGTTTACCAGATTGGTGTGCTGCAACTATTTTAGCTTTAATTGGCCTTTTCAATATGGTGGGAACCATAACCTCAGGATATTTATCAACCAAATATAGTAAGAAGAATATTTTAAGTGCGATATATTTATTAAGAGGTGTTTCAATTATTTATTTTATATTTTTACCTCCAAGCGTATTTAACGCGATGGTATTTGGAATAACTTTTGGTTTTTTATGGTTAGCAACCGTTCCACCTACAAATGGAATAGTTAGTCACATCTTTGGAACAAAATATATTGGATTATTGTATGGATTTGTATTTTTGAGCCATCAAGTAGGTTCTTTTTTGGGGGCTTATTTAGGGGGTGTATTTTATGATAAATATGGATCATTTGATTATGCATGGTACGTTTCTATCGCATTATCTATTTTTGCAGGTTTGATACATTTACCAATAAAAGAGAAAGCCATTGAAAGACCACAACTCGTATAAATTTAAATTTAATCCATATTTAGAGAAGCTATATCAATCAGATAAATCTTTAATAATTTATAAAGTAAATAATGGATATAATATATACACAGATTTTTCTAAAAAAATTATTCTTACAAATAAAAACATAATTAATTTTCTAAAATTATTTTCAAATAAAAAGTACAGGAATGAAACAGATTTATATATAGGTTTCTTTGGATATGAAATCCTTTGCAATCTATTAAATATAAAAATTAAAAAACAAAAAAATATAAATTTTTATAAAGGTATATTCTATAAGCCAGAAACCATAATAAAAATAAGGAAAAAAATCACGATTACTTCAAATATCAAAAAGCATTTTTTCAAAAATTACTTTCAACAAACAAAAATTTTGAGCCCTTTTAAATTAAATATAGAATTTCAAAAATATAAGAAAATTTTTGATTTATTTTCAAAGAAAATAAGACAAGGTCATACTTACCAGATAAAAATATGCACAAAATATAAAAACAAATCTCAAATAAACTCTGTAAACTTTTTTTGGAAATTGATGAAAGTAAATTCATCGCCTGAGTCTTTTATGATCAGGGACAAAGATTACTCAATTGTTAGCTGCTCTCCAGAAACATTAATAGATAAAAAAGATAATTATATACTTACAAAACCAATAGCAGGCACTTTAAAAAAAAATAAATTTACAAATAAAACAAAAGCTTTGAAATTTTTTCGAAATAACAATAAAGAAACCAAGGAACACAATATGATTGTTGATATGGAAAGAAACGATTTATCAAGAATATGTGAGCCCGGTACTGTAAAAATCAAAAAGGAAAAATATGTTGAAGAGTACAAACATTTATATCATTACGTTACAAGCGTTGTAGGAAAACTAAAAAATAATTCAACAGTTAAAGATATAATTAAATCAATGATGCCAGGAGGTTCTGTTATCGGATGTCCTAAAATAAGAACTTTGGAATTATTAAATCAACAAGAGAAAGAAGATAGAAATATTTTTACAGGAAGTTTTGGATTTATCAAATTTAATCAAGACATGAGATTTAATATAATCATTAGATCTATTTTAAATTATAAAAATTTTTCAGAAATTTCAGCTGCTTCTGGCGTTGTATTGGATAGCGCTGCAAGAAAAGAGTTCAATGAAAATTTTATTAAAGCAAAATCTCTATTGGAGTTATATAAATGATTTATATAATTGATCATCAAGATTCATTTACATGGAATGTGGTTCATCAATTTTCTCAATTTGATGAAGTGTATTGTTCAAATTATTTTGAGATAAATCAAAGACTGTTAGATAAATCGAAAGTTATTATTTTTTCACCAGGTCCAGGTTCGCCAAAAGATTATCCTTATACTTGCAAAATTTACAACAATTACAAAGGTAGAAAAAAAATAATTGGAATATGTTTAGGTTATCAACATATTTTATATTGCGAAAAAGCAAAAATTGTTCAACAAAATAGAATTTTTCATGGCCATCAATCAAGTGTTACAGTTACAAGCAATAAGTCATTATTTAAAAAAAATTCAAAATTTAAAGTTGGCAGATATCATTCGCTTAAGCTCAAAGAGCCTTTTATTAAAAAAAATTTTGAAATAACTATGAGATGTTCCAAGACTAATGTAGCTATGGGTTTCGAAAATAGAAAAGATAATGTATACGGATTTCAATTTCATCCAGAATCGTTTTTAACAACAAATGGCAAAATACTTATTAAAAAAATCTTATCAGCGTAAAGATTTAAAAGAAATTAAATATAAAGATTTATGGGATGATAATGGTGTTTTTACAACAATGTGGCTTTTGGGAAAGCCAATCAAAATACTTTTTTTCAAATCACATATCGATAATTTAATTAAATCATTAAAAGCTTATAAGATTAATAAAAGTTATACTAAAGAAAAAATATTTAAATTATTAGACTTAAATATAAACAAGAAAAAAAAATATAATCATCTTATAAGAGTCGCACTAAACAAAAATATAATTTCAATTTCAATTAGAGAAAAAGTTAAAATAAAAAATAATTTTACTCTTAAAATAATTAATTATAAAAGAATTAGACCTGAATATAAAAATTTAAAATATAAAACTATTTTAAAACACTTGTCAAAAATCAATATTTCTAAATCAGATATAACTTTATGTGTTAATGATAAAATTCTTGAGACAGGTACATCAAATCTTTTATTTGTTTCAAAAAATAAAATTTTTTCACCAATTAATAAATTTTATAAAGGAACTAATTTAAGATTTTATGAAAAGAAAATAAAAATTATCAAAAAAAATATTTTATTAAATGATCTAAATAATTATGATGAAATAATTTTAGTAGGTTCTGGCAAAGGAGTTGTTTCAGTTAAATCTATTGAAAAAACAAATTGGAAAAGAAAAAGTTTAAAGATATATAAATCTATAAATAAATTACTAAAACTAGAGATAAAAAAAAATATATATACTTACAAATAATACTTTTATGAAAAATCCTAATAATCCATGTTTATTTTGTAATACATCAAAAAAAGAATTTATTTTTGAAAATGATTTAGCTTTTGTTACGTTTGATTCTTACCCAGTTTCTCAATTTCATTCCTTGATAATTCCAAAGAGACATATTCAAAATTACTTTGATTTAACCAATGATGAATTATTGGCTTGTCATGGTTTGCTTTTAAAAATTAAAAATAAAATAAATTCTGATGACAATACAGTTGGTGGGTTCAATATTGGAGCTAATTCAGAAAGAATAGCTGGCCAATCAATTCTTCACTGTCATATTCATTTAATTCCAAGAAGAGAGGGTGATGTTGATAATCCACAAGGTGGCGTAAGAAGTGTTATTCCATCAAGGCAACATTATGTCCGTAAATCTAAATAATATCTAATTTTATCCACATAATAAATTTCAATATTACCTGCTTGATCTATTAGAATAAGTATACTAATAACCACAAAACGAACAAACAGGGAAATCGTAATGGTATTAACTAATCCATTTACAATATTAGCAGAAACTGTTCCGCCAGTTTTTATGCAATGGTTTGTTATTGTGATGGCAATATTAGTTGTTACTGGAACTTTGTTAGACATAATCCACAAGAAGAATGTTAAATATTTTTTTGAAAATGCAAAAAAAGCAAAATTATCAGCAAAAAAAACTTTAAGTTCTGGTGAGAAAATATCTGTAATTTCAAAAGCCATTGTTAAGGATATTGCTACTACATCTGAATTAGGAGCTGGGAAAAGAAGAGCAGCTCACCTTTTAGGAATGTATGGAACTATTTTATTTTGGATTGGTTCAGCAATAATGATTTTTTGTTATTCAGCTCAATCTTCTGAAACTCCTTCAATATGGCCAATTATTTGGCACGTTGGTGCTATAATGACAGTATTAGGTGGATCATGGTTTTGGTTTTTTTTAAGAGTAGACGTTTATTCGGAAGCTCAACCATGGTACAGAATTATTAAAGCAGATTTATTTGTGCTTGCACTCATTGCATCTTCTTTATTTGGATTAATTTGGTCTTATTTACAATCATTAAATTTGAACGATAGATGGGATGATAAAGTATTTTTAGTTCTATTTATTGTTTCTAACCTTGTGCTATTCGGTGGAGTATATTGGTCAAAATTTGCACACATGTTTTATAAACCTGGAGCAGCAATACAAAAAAATTTAGCAGAAGCAGATGGATCTAGAGACAATTTACCACCTGCAGCAGATGCACCAGAAAAATTTGGATTAGGTATAAAAAGAGAAGAGCCAAAAAATTATTAATATGATACAGAAAGAAAAAAAATAAAAATATGTCAACCTTTGTATACATGACGCGTTGTGATGGATGTGGACATTGCGTTGACATTTGTCCTTCTGATATAATGCATATCGATGAAACTATTAGAAGAGCAAAAAACATAGAACCCAATTTTTGTTGGGAATGTTATTCTTGTGTAAAAGCCTGTCCTAATCATGCAATAGATGTTCGTGGTTATGCTGATTTTGCGCCAATGGGACATAGTGTGAGAGTTAGAAGAGAAGAAGAGAAAGGTACAATATCCTGGAAGATTAAGTTTAGAAATGGAACAGAAAAAAATTTTGTATCTCCTATAACAACAAAACCCTGGGGAAAATTTATTCCAAAATTAGCAGAAGCCGACAAACCAAAACAAGGAGATATAAATTCTCAAACTCTTTATTCTGAACCAGAATCTTTAAATACAAAAAAAGAATTGCCTAAAGTTGAAAAAAACGCATTTAAAAAAGGGGTTTATTATTAATGGCTAGAAAAACAATATTAGAAAGTTGTGATATTTTAGTTGTTGGTGGAGGCATGGCTGGTACTGGCGCAGCATTCGAAGCTAGACACTGGGGTAGAAATTTAAAAATAATTTGTGTTGAAAAAGCAAATATAGATAGAAGTGGAGCAGTAGCTCAAGGTTTATATGCAATTAACTGCTACATGGGAATGCAATGGGGAGAAAATCAACCCGAAGACCACGTGCGTTACGCTCGAAATGACTTAATGGGATTAGTCAGAGAAGACCTTGGTTATGATATGGCACGTCATGTTGACTCATCTGTTCATATGTTTGACGAATGGGGCTTACCAATGATGCGTAATAAAGAAACAGGACGTTATCAGCGAGAAGGTAAATGGCAAATAATGATTCATGGTGAAAGTTATAAACCAATTGTAGCAGAAGCTGCAAAAAAATCTGCAGATAGAATTTACAATCGAATAATGATCACTCATCTACTTATGGATGAAACAAAAGAGAACAGAGTAGGCGGAGCTGTAGGATTTAATATGCGAACTGGCGATTATCATGTGTTCAGAGCGAAAACAGTTATAGTTGCTGCTGGTGGAGCATCACACATATTTAAGCCTAGAGCTGTTGGAGAAGGAATGGGACGTACTTGGTATGCTCCCTGGAGCAATGGTTCAGCTTATGCTCTTCCAATTGCAGTAGGAGCTAAAATGACACAAATGGAAAATAGAATTGTCTTATGTAGATTTAAAGATGGATATGGTCCAGTTGGTGCATATTTCTTGCATTTAAAAACATACACGCAAAATGCAAACGGTGAGAATTATGAAAAAAAATGGTACGAAAAAACCAAAGAGTTGGTTGGAGAATATATTGATCATCATCCGACACCAACATGTTTACGTAATCATGCTTTTATACAAGAAATAATAGCAGGAGGTGGACCAATTCATATGGTTACTAAAGAAGCATTTCAAGATCCACATTTAGAAACAGTAGGATGGGAAAATTTCCTTGGAATGACAGTTGGTCAAGCTGTTGTTTGGGCGTCACAAAATATTGATCCAAAATATACTAATCCAGAACTCGTTACATCTGAACCTTATGTTATGGGTTCTCATGCTACTTGCTCAGGAGCATGGGTTAGTGGACCAGAAGATATTTCACCACCAGAATATTTTTGGGGATACAATAGAATGACAACAGTAGAAGGTTTATTTGGTGCTGGAGATACAGTTGGAGGAAGTGCACACAAATTCTCATCAGGATCATTTACAGAAGGACGTTTAGCTGCAAAAGCAGCAGTCAAATATATTGAAGAACAAAAAGCTACAGATATTAAAGTTAGTGACAATCAGTGTGAAGAATTTAAAAAAATTATATTTAAACCTTTAGAAAACTACACAGTAGGGAGAAATGAGATTACAGGCGGAACTGTTTCGCCTAGTTATATATCTCCAATACAAGGCCTTCAGCGCCTACAAAAAATAATGGACGAGTATGTTGGAGGTATATCTTATAACTACATGACTAATGAAAATACTCTAAAAAGAGGATTAGAGCTGTTAGACTGCTTACAGGAAGATTTTGAAAATATTGGCGCAGAAGATTATCACCAACTTATGAGAGCATGGGAACTAAAACATAGAGCTCTTACATCTCAATGTGTAACTGAACATACTCTTTTTAGACAAGAAACACGTTGGCCGGGTTATTATTATAGAGGCGATTATATGAAGTTGGATGATGAAAATTGGCATTGTTTGACTTTATCTAGACGTGATCCTAAGACTGGTAAGTTTGCCATGGAGAAAGCACCCGTTTATCATATAGTTGATGAAAAAGATAAAAAAGAAGCTTCTTAAAATAATTAATATCATAAATGAGTCTTCTAAAAAAATCTGACGAAGAAATTATTAAAATTGCGGGTCCTATTTGGGCTAATTTGGTTAAATCCTCTAACATTAAAGACTACGGGGGTTTTGCTAAAGACCTCTCCTCACAAATGCTTTATGGAGCTAATGAAGTTGAACTTGGTAAACAATGGGCAAACAACAAGCTAATCTCTAGTCTTTCCGACAACTGTAAAGCAATTGGCTGTCTTAAAAGAGGCCTTTACGTTACCGTATTATACAAGCAAACAAGCACTGAGATCTCAGGAGACTTCCTTGGTCGATTAGTTTTAGGAGAAGAAGATGGATTGATAAAAGTATTCGGAGCCACCATTTTTTAAAAAAAAAATTATTAATTTATTTAAATAAACCTTGCAAAAATATTAACTTATGCTAATTGGCAAGCATGGCTTCAACTCTATTAAAAAATTCAAAAAAAATCTTAAAAGCCATACCTCAAAATATATTTGTAAGTCCATCTAAATTAGCAGTTTATATTGGTCTAACTGTTTATTGGATTATAATTATTTTCGGAACTTTTTTTCAAATTTAATCTTAATAAATTCAAATCAATTAGTTGACATTAATTCTTTACAGGAATAATTACAGCTATGGAATTTTTTCTTCCAATTGCAGAAGTTCATGTAAATTTATCTTTATTGTTTTTTTTAAGCCTGGCAGTTGGAATTTTATCTGGTCTTTTTGGTGTTGGTGGTGGGTTTTTAATGACACCTTTTTTAATATTTTTAGGAATACCTCCTTCTTATGCTGTAGCAAATGAAGCAAATAATATTTTAGGAACATCTGTGTCTGGATCAACAACACATTATTTTAAAGGAACATTAGATTATAAAATGGGTTTTATGATTGTTGTTGGGGGTGCTGCTGGAACAGTATTAGGCATCTTAACATTTACATATTTTAAAGATATTGGAAAAATTAATATCGTTATCTCATTGGCTTACATGTACATATTAGCAATTATTGGAACTTTAATGTTAGTTCAAGGGATAACCGAAATAGATAGAGCAAGAAGAAAAATAATTATAAGAGAAAAATTACATGCACATTATTGGATTCATGGTCTTCCTTTAAGAATGAGATTTCCAAAATCAAAATTATATGAAAGTATTTTTACACCAATTATAATTGGTTTGATCGTAGGATTTATTGCAGCGATTATGGGAATAGGCGGAGCTTTTATACTTGTTCCAGCAATGATTTATATAATTAAAATGCCAACTAAATTAGTTCCAGGAACATCTTTATTTGTAACAATATTCGTTAGTGCCATTGTAACTGTTCTTCATGCTTTATACTATGGCTCAATAGATTTAATTTTAGTTTCAGTTTTGATCTTTGGTTCAATTCTTGGAGTGCAGTTAGGACAAAAATTAGGTGAAAAAGTAGATAGCTCAGAATTTAAAACAATTTTAGCAATTTTACTAATGTTGGTTGGTATTGCAATTGCTTACGATACTTTTTTTACTGAAGAAATTGTAAAAAATCATTTAAACAATGGCACGAAAACATTAGGACCGATTTCATTATTTGTGAGAGAATTATCTAATAATGTACCATTTATATATGGGATGTTTTCTATTGTACTTGCAATTGCGTGGGGAATAGGTGGAGCCGCAATTAGAAGGTTTTTCTCAAATTTAAGAAAGCAACGTCTTAAACAAACATCTAGATCTAGATCTTAAGCGCTTCTATATAGTTTAGTCATTACAAACTCTCTATGACCCAAAGTTTCAGCACAAGTCAATCTACCGTTAGCTACTCTTAATGTAGATTTAATTAATTCATCTCCGGCTTGGTCTAAATTCATTTGACGTGATAATATTTTAGATACATCAACATCAATGTGTTCGCTCATAGTTTTTGCAGTGAGAGGATTGGCAGTTAGCTTAATTACAGGTTCAATAGGATTTCCAATTATATTTCCTTGTCCAGTTGGGAATAAATGAATGTTAAAACCACCTGCCGCTTGCAAAGTAACGCATTCTGCCGCCGCAGAAGAAGTATCCATAAAGTATAAACCTGGACCTTTTTGAGGTTCTTCAGCTGGTTCTAATACATCAATAAATTGTCTTGAACCAATCTTTTGGAAGTTTCCAAATGCTTTTTCTTCAATTGTTGTTAGACCTCCTGCAATATTTCCTGCAGTTGGTTGACTTTCTGATAGATCATCAGTTGCTTCTTTAAGAATAAAATCATTATAAGAATTCCATGTTTTTTTGAACTTTTCTTGAGCTTCAGGAGTTTTTCCTCTTTTTTCACATACTGTTTCTGCTCCTGTAAGTTCTGATGTTTCTCCGAAACACAAATGAACTCCAAGCGGCTCAAGTTTATCCATCAAATTTCCAACCGTCGGATTTGAAGCTAGTCCTGATGTTGTATCAGATTCACCACATTTAACTGAAATCCATAAATCACTAATTGGACATTCTTCTCTTTGTTTTTCAGATGCCCACATTGATAACTCTTGAGCTTTCTTAGATACTTTAGCTATCGTGTCTATGTCTCCAACACCTTCAATGCTAAAACCTTCAACAGGTTTTCCTGTTGTTGCGATTGCATCCACAATTTTTTTTGTCCACTTAGGTTCAATTCCTATCACAATCACTGCAGCAACATTTGGATTTTTACCCGTTCCTATCATTGTTCTAAAATGCAAATCTAAATCTGCGCCAAACTGAAGTCTTCCATAAGAATGAGGTAGAGCTATTGTTCCCTTAATATTATTTGCTACTGCTTCAGCGCAAGCATTTGAAATATCATCTACAGGAAGAATGATTACATAATTTCTAGTACCTGCTCTGCCATTTTCTCTTTTATAACCTAAAAAACTTTTTGGGATTTCCATAAACTACCACTTTTTCGTTTTAACATTGTGAACATGAACATGTTCACCTTTTTTAATTGATTTAACTACTTTTCCAATATCTTGACCATATTTAAGAATTGTATCACCTTCATTTAAGTCAACCATAGCAATCTTGTGACCTAGAGGGATTTCATCTTTTGATTGAATAGATACAGATTTATCATTTTCCATAATCCAGCAATTACAATCTTGATTTGGTGTTACTTTTTCTATTACTACAACGCCAACGTTGTCTTTTTCATCGTGAATTATAATGTCTGTGTTTGCCATTGAGACGAATTCTTTATTTGAATTTTGATACATCTTATATATTAATCCAATACTTTGACAAATAAAAAATAGATATTAGGAAAGTTCACTATGACAAAGATGACAACAGAAGAAGCATTCGTAAAAGTTCTTCAGATGCACGGTATAGAGAATGCTTTTGGAATTATTGGTTCTGCATTTATGCCAATTTCAGATTTGTTTCCAAAAGCTGGAATTACTTTTTGGGATGTTGCTCACGAAACAAACGGAGGTTTAATTGCCGATGGATACTCAAGAGCAACTGGAAAAATGTCAATGGTTATAGCTCAAAACGGACCTGGAATTACTGGTTTAGTAACACCAATTAAAACAGCCTATTGGAACCATACTCCTTTACTTTTGGTAACTCCACAAGCTGCAAATAAAACAATGGGCCAAGGTGGTTTTCAAGAAGTAGAGCAAATGAATTTGTTTAAAGATATGGTTTGCTATCAAGAGGAAGTAAGAGACCCTTCAAGAATGGCCGAAGTATTAAATAGAGTAATTGAAAAAGCATTTAGAGGATCTGCTCCTGCACAAATAAACGTACCAAGAGATTATTGGACACATGTTATAGATATTGAACTTCCGCCAATTGTTAGATTTGAAAGACAGGGTGGAGGAAAAAAAGCTATTGATAAAGCAGCTAAACTTTTATCAGATGCAAAATTTCCTGTAATTTTATCTGGCGCTGGAGTTGTTATTGGTGATGCAATAGAAGATTGTAAAAAACTTGCTGAAAAATTAGATGCTCCAGTATGTAATGGTTATCAACATAACGACAGTTTCCCTGGAAGTCATCTTTTAGCAGTCGGACCCCTTGGATACAATGGTTCTAAAGCTGCTATGGAATTAATATCAAAAGCAGACGTTGTTCTAGCTCTAGGAACAAGATTAAACCCTTTTTCTACATTACCAGGTTATGGAATAGATTATTGGCCTAAAGAAGCAACTATTATTCAAGTAGATGTTAACCCTGATAGAATAGGTTTAACAAAAAAAGTAACCGTAGGTATTTGTGGTGATGCAAAAATGGTTGCCCAACAATTGTTAGAGAAACTTTCACCTAATGCTGGTGATAGCGGTAGGGAGGATAGAAAAAATTTAATTCACCAAACTAAGTCTTCTTGGTTACAAAATTTAACAAGTTTAGATCATGAAGATGATGATCCCGGAACAGTTTGGAATAAGGAAGCAAGAGAAAGAGATAGCGATAGAATGTCACCGAGACAAGCATGGAGAGCTATTCAAGCTGGGATGCCTGAGAATGTTATTATTTCAAGTGATATTGGAAATAATTGTGCAATTGGAAATGCTTATCCAACTTTTGAAAAAGGAAGAAAATATCTTGCACCAGGATTATTTGGACCTTGTGGCTATGGATTTCCATCAATATTAGGTGCTAAAATTGGATGTCCTGAAATACCTGTGATTGGTTTTGCTGGTGACGGTGCATTTGGTATCAGTATGAATGAAATGAGTTCTTGTGCAAGAAAAGAGTGGCCTGCAATTACAATGGTAATATTTAGAAATTATCAGTGGGGTGCAGAAAAAAGAAATTCAATATTGTGGTTTGATGATAATTTTGTTGGAACTGAACTAGATCCAGAATTAAGTTATGCAAAAGTTGCTAATGCCTGTGGATTAAAAGGTATTACAGTTAAAACAATGGAAGAGACAACCAAAACCATAAAGCAATCTTGTGAAGATCAAAAACAAGGAATTACAACATTTATTGAAGTAATTCTTAATCAAGAACTGGGCGAACCGTTCAGAAGAGATGCGATGAAGAAACCTGTTAAAGTATCTGGCATTAACAAGAGTGACATGAAACCTCAAAAATAAGTAATAAATTAAAGTTCAGACAATTATATTTTTTCTTTAATATTTAGTTCATTCAATTAATATTTATAATAACTATACATATTTTTGATCTATGGAAGTACAATTAGAAAAATGGCACAGATGTAATGTTGATAAAGAAATTTTGAAAGAAGATCCTGGCTATCACATAGAAATAGCTTTGCAAGAAACTCAAAGTATATAAATTGAAATTAATAAATGATAATGGTTGTGGGTGGCTAAATCAACTACCCAAAAGATTAAATATTAAATCATTGAATAAAGATTTAATTTCTGATTATTTAATAATTGGAGCCGGGTTCACAGGTTTATCATCAGCAAGAAAACTTTCAGAAATTAATAAAAATAATAAAATAATAGTTGTAGATGCGCAGCTAGCAGGAGAGGGAGGAAGCAGTAGAAATTCCGGCTATCTAGTAGACACAACATTAAATGATGGTTTCACTTCAAATAAAGATATTGAAAATTATAAGAAGAAAGTAAAAATTTATGAGCTAGGTATAAAAGCGGTTAAAAAATATATTAAAGAATATCAAGTCGATTGTGAATGGAATGAGAGTGGCAAATATTTTGCTTCATCAAAAATACAAGATGAAAATAAAGCAAAATCATTCAGTAAATTATTAACCAATCTAAATTATGAAAACAAAATACTTTTTAATGACGAATTACAAAAAAAATTAGGTACATCTTTTTACAATGTAGCCGTTTATACAACTGGGGGCATACTTCTAAATCCAGGCAAACTAGTTAGATCAATGATAGATACTTTACCTGAAAATGTTGATCTTTTTGAAAATACACAATTGTTAAATTGGAATAAAAGTAATGATAAAATTATATGCCAGTTTGAAAATAATAAAATTGAGACAAAAAAAATTATTTTTTGCACAAATGGCTTTTTGAGATCTTTAAATGTTAAAAAAAATTATAGTTTTCCAATAACTTTAACAGCAAGCATGACAAGATCATTAACTGAGAAAGAGTTTAAACATATAGGTTCTCCCAGAGAATGGGGAGTTCTACCTATCAGACCTATGGGCGCAACAATAAGATTAACAAAAGATAAAAGAATATTAATAAGAAATACTGCAGAAGTTAAAAATCCAAATTCAATGAATTTAAATGATTTAACGAATAGAGTAAAATTACATAATTTAGGGATTAAAAAAAGATTTCCAAATTTACCTGAAAATATAATTGAAAATAGTTGGTCTGGTGTTGTTTGTAGAAGTGGAAATGGTTCTCAAATATTTGAAAAGTTAGATGATAATATATATGTAGCTGGCTGTTATAATGGCTCAGGTATTGGAACAGGAACTTTATTTGGTGAACAAATAGCTTTAATTGCATCCAATCAACAATCAGAAGAAATTCCAATTATAGAGAGTAGAAAAAAACCCAATTGGTTATTACCACAACCATTTTTAAATATTGGAATATATTCTAGATTGGCTTATGAAAGGTTTAAAGCTAGATCGGAAATATAAATGACAAATAATATTAAGGTTTTAATATTTATTATAATTGGAATAATTGCTCTATATATTACTAAAGTTAATTATAACGATCATAGTAGAAACAAATCTATTTTAGCATGTGTTATTGCACAAAAACAAAAATCTGAAAATATAACTAGTGAAGAAGCAAAGAAATATTGTGAAGAAGAGATTAAGAAAAATTTATAAATATTTTGAAAATTTTACTTTTTGATGATAATATTAATTTACTACAACAGGAGGTACGATTGTTGAATTATCACTATTTGATACTTACCTGAGATAATTAATAAATCGTAACTAATATTGACTAGAGTAGAAGATTTTTTAAAACTAAATAAAAATAGACAAATTTGGACTATTTCAAAAGACCAAAGTGTAAGACAAGCACTTGTTTTAATGTCAGAAAAAAATATAGGTGCAATCATTATCGTTGATAATAATGATTTTCCTGTAGGTATATTTTCAGAAAGAGATTATGCAAGAAAGGTTATTTTAAAAGGCAAGAATAGCAAAGATACATTATTAGATGAAGTTATGACCAAAGAATTAATCACAATTAATAGAGATTATAAAATTGACCAATGTATGAAAATAATGACTGAAAAAAGAATTAGACATCTGCCAGTTTTAGAAAATAAAAAAATTGTTGAAATTATTTCAATAGGCGATGTTTTAAAAATTATGATTAAAGATCAAAAAGAACTTATTGATCACTTACAAAAATTCATAACCACTTAAAATTACGTAGGGGCGTTCCGTTGTCATATAAACCTATGGCCAATCTCTAAGCAAACCCAACATTACAACTCAAAAAACTCAGTTTTAAAATGCATCAATATTTGTTTGAGATTTGCCAAGAATTAAGGCGTGAATATCTTCTGTTCCTTCGTATGTATTAACTGTTTCAAGATTTACCAAGTGCCTAATGATATGATATTCATCCAGAATACCATTAGCACCCAACATATCCCTTGCATCTCTGACAATCTTTAGAGCTTTTCGGCAATTATTTCTTTTCAACATGCTAATAGCTATTCTCGTATCTTTACTTTTATCCATAACTCTTCCAACCTGTAGGCAAGCATTAAGACCAAATGAAATTTC
>CAJXDV010000003.1 GCA_913052435.1 uncultured Pelagibacteraceae bacterium | reverse complement strand
AATAATGACAGACCTGGAATTATTCTTTCATCATCAATTAAAAAATATATAGATTATTATGGTGTTAAATGTGGTCAAAAAATATCTTTATTTACAAATAACGACTCTGCTTATGAAACTGCTATTTCGTTAAAAAAAAATAGTGTAAATGTTATTTCTGTAATTGATGTAAGAGATAAATCCAACTCAACAATTGTAAAGCAAGCTGAAAAATTGGGAATAAAAATTCATTGGAAACATACTGTAGTAGAAACTTACGGATATAAAAAAATAAATTCGATAGATTTGATGAAATTATCTGATGATGGATCTCGAGTTGTAGGTAATAAATTAAATGAAGTTTGTGATTGTTTGGGTATTTCTGGTGGATGGACACCATTAGTTCATTTATTTACTCAATCTGGAGGTAAATTAAAATTCAGAAATACGGATAATGTATTTTTGCCTGATAAACATGATTATAACCAATTAAGTGTGGGGTCATGCAATGGTGATTTCGAATTAGACGATGTTATAAAAAATTCCAATAAATTAGTGAAAGAATTTTTAAATACAGATAATTCTGATTTTGATAATTTAGATGTGATTTGTTCTAAAGAAGCAGATAAAACAAATATATGGTTACTCCCTTCAAACAAACCATTTGGTAAAACAAAACCATTTCTTGATTTTCAAAATGATTCAACTGCAAAAGATGTAAAATTAGCTTTAAGAGAAGGTTTTAAATCAATTGAGCATGTGAAAAGATATACAACAACAGGTATGGGAACAGACCAAGGAAAATTATCAAATATGCATGCACTTGGAATTATCTCTGAAACAGCTGGAGTTAAAATGGGTGAATTAGGAACAACTACATTTAGACCTCCTTTTACGCCTTTAACATTTGGAGTAATTGTTGGAAGAAATGTTGGTGAATTTTTTGATATTACTAGAAAAACTCCAATGCATGAATGGCACGTTCAACAAAATGCAAAATTTGAAAATGTCGGGCAATGGAAAAGAGCTTGGTATTATCCTAAAAAAAATGAAAATATGCATCAAGCAGTTCAAAGAGAAAGTAAAGCTGCAAGAGATAGCGCTGGAATATTGGATGCCTCTACTCTTGGAAAAATCGATATTCAAGGAACTGATGCTTCTGAATTTTTAAACAGAGTATATACAAATGCTTGGTCAAAATTAGAGATAGGCAAATGTAGATATGGACTTATGCTAAATGAAGATGGAATGGTTTATGACGATGGTGTCACAACAAGATTAAATGAAAATCATTATATAATGACTACAACTACTGGAGGAGCGGCCAATGTTCTATCAAAATTGGAAGAATATCTTCAGACAGAATGGCCTGAATTAGACGTTTATTTTACATCTGTTACTGATCATTATGCAACAGTAAGTATTTGTGGACCTAATTCAAAAAAAATTCTTTCTAAGGTAATTCCAGATTTAGACTTAACAGATGATAAATTTCCGCACATGTCATTTAAAAATACAATAATTGATAAAACAAGGTGTAGAGTTATGAGAATTAGTTTTACAGGTGAACTCAGTTACGAAATTAACATACGGTCCAATTATGGAAAATCACTTTGGGAAAAATGCTTTGAAGCTGGTAAAGAATATAATATTACTCCATACGGAACTGAAACAATGCACCTGCTTAGAGCTGAAAAGGGATTTATTATAACTGGACAAGATACTGATGGAACGATGACACCTGTAGATTTACAGATGGATTGGATAATCAGTAAAAAGAAATATGATTTTATCGGCAAAAGATCTTTATACAGAAGTGATACAATTAGAGAAGATAGAAAACAACTTGTTGGTTTATTAACAGAGGATCCTAACGAAGTATTAGAAGAAGGTGCACAAATTATAGCTGAAACAAATAAAAAACCAGTTGAAATGTTAGGTCATGTTACATCAAGTTACTTTAGTCCAAATTTGAATAAATCAATTGCTTTAGCTGTAGTAAAAAGTGGTAAAAAATTAAAAGGTAAAAAAATGTTTGTACCAATGAAAAATAAAACAATTGGAGTAACCATAACAGACACCGTTTTTTTAGATAAAGAAAATAAGAGGTTAAATGCTTAATTACAATTTACCTATTAATGATTCAAAAGAATATTTCGAACTAAAAATATCAGAAATTGAACCTACTACTAAGATAAACTTAAGAGGCAAAAAAAGTGATTTCATAACAAAAATAGGCAAATCTCTATCAATAATTCCTCCTACAGAGGCAAACACTTCCACTGCAAATGAAAATTTAAATCTTATTTGGTTGAGTCCTGATGAATGGATGCTTTACACGAATGAAAAAATAAAATCAGAAAATGATAATTATAAACTTGAAGATGAACTTTTTAACGATATATCAGAAGTTAATTATGGCTCAGTCACAAATGTAACTGATCATTGGGTAATGATTAACTTAAAAGGTGAAAAAGTTTATGATTTACTTTCAACTTCTTGCCCGTTTAATTTTAATAGTTTTAAATCTAATAAAGGATCGGTAGTACAAACTACTTTGAATCATATAGATGTAATAATCCATCATAAAAATACAAATGATTTAAACTTATTTGTTAGAAGATCTTTTTCAAACCATCTATGGTCATGGATTAATGACTGCTCTAGATTTCTCTAATTGGCTTCTTAAATAATAAAGAACGACTAATAAATACATTAAAGAATAACTCCAATTAAATACAACCCACAACCAAAAAAAAGTGTTAAAATCTGCAGTCAAATATTTAGCTAAATAAAAAACAGAAACTGGCAATACCAAATTTCTAATCATATTAGAAATCATAGCATTTTCAGATTTTTTTAATGCCATAAAAAAACCATTTGAAATAAAAAATAAAGGGTAAGCTGGTAGAACAAGCGCTGATATTCTCAAGTATCTTTTTCCATAATCAATAACCTCAGAATTATTTGAAAATACACTTGTTACAATATCTGCTAATAAAAACACTGCAATTGCTGCTAAAACCATTATAAAAAGAGCATATTTTATTGCTGTAAAATAAGTTTCTCTTATTCTATTAAAATTCATAGCTCCATAGTTTTGCGAAATAATAGATATAATAGCCGTATTTATTCCTAAGACAGGTAAGAATAATACTTGTTCAAATCTGGAAGCGGCACCATAGCCAGCTGTAGCAAATTCACCTTCCTGGCCAACATAGATAAAAATAATTGCACTTGCTATTGAATATGCACAAATTGAAATAAATATTGGCATTGATTGAAAAAAAATATTTTTAAAATATAAAAATTTAGGTAAGAAGAATTCTTTATGCAGTACTTTAACTCTACTATTGCTTAAAACTTTTTTTAATACAATTATCAAAGATAATAATTGTGAAATTAAGGTAGCTATTCCTATACCTTTAACACCCATTGGAGGAATAAACAAAAAACCAAAAATTAAAATAGGATTTAAAATAATGTTAAGAAAAAAGGATAATATTAAAACATTTCTATAAGTTTTAGTGTCTCCTTCGGCATGTAATAAAGAATTTAAAGCTACAACTAAAATAAAAATTATTGATCCATAGAAAATAATATCTGTATATTGTAGGCCAAATTGAGATACTTCTTTTGTTGATCCCATAATGTAAAATATTTTTTCTGAATAATTTAAGCCAAATATAGTGATGAATATTGAAATTATAATCCCAAAAAAAATTATATGTGTAAAATAATTTAAAACTTTATTTTCATCTTTTTCACCTATACTGTTTCCTATTAATGATGTGCCTGCTACAGTCACACCTATAGATGCCGCTATAATTATAAAATAAACTGGAAATGATTTGCTTAAAGCTGAAAGTGCTTCGGGAGATATTTTTCCAGCATAAAACGTATCTACAATATTATACAAAGTTTGAAATAGCGTTCCTATACTAGCTGGAATAGCAAGTTTACGAACTAATCTTGGTATTTTATCTTTTAATAAATTCATTTGTAAATTTTTGGAATTAGTTAATATTCTTTTTGGAAGATGTATTTTTTACCAGTTTTATTTAAAAGCATCATTTATATTTTTCTACAGACTGTAACACCATCACCTATTGGTAAAATTATCTTTTCAATTCTTTGGTCATTTTTAATATGTGAATTAAATTCTTTAATTATTTTGATCATTCCATCTTTCTTATTATCATCTATTACATCACCTTTCCATAAAACATTATCAATTAAAATTAATCCTTTATTTGTAATTAGTCTGAAAGCTAACTCATAGTATTTTATATAGTTTTCTTTATCAGCATCTATAAAAATTAAATCAAATAATTTTTTTTCATTTACTAAATTGTTTAAAGTTTCAAGTGCTGGGGCTATTATTAAATTAATTTTGCTATTCATTTTAGCTTTATTAAAAAAATACTTTGCTTTTTCAGAAGTTTTTTCATTATTATCTAAACATGTCACCAAGCCACCCTCTTTGGTTGCAAGAGCCATTGATAAAGCGCTATATCCAGTGAAAGTTCCCACTTCTAATATTTTTTTTGCATTATTTATTTTGATTAATAATTGCATGAAATATGCTTGAGTCACTGAAATTTGCATCCTCTTGATATCGCCTAAACTATTATTATGTTCAATTATTTCTTTTTGAATTGGATGCAAATCATATGAATTTTTGGAAATATAATTTTCTAAATTTTCATCTATATAAATATTTTTAGTCACCTGGATAATTTATCTTTAAGTATCTCATTAACTAATTTTGGGTTAGCTTTACCTCCAGAGACTTTCATTATTTGACCAACAAAGAAACCAAAAAGTTTATCTTTACCAGCTTTATATTCTTTTACTTTGTCTTGATTATCGTTGATAATTTTATCGATTAGTTTTTCTAATTCTTTAGGATTGCTTTCTTGTTTAAGATCTTTTTCTTTAACTATTGCTTCAGGATCTTTATCTTCATGAGTCATTATTTCAAATACTGTCTTTGCGATTTTTCCTGATATAGTGCCATTTTTTATCAAATTAATAAGTTTTGATAAATTTCTTGAGCTTATTGGACTTTCAGATATTTCAAGATTTTTTTCATTTAATAAAGCAAATAACTCACCAGTAATCCAATTTGTCGCTAATTTAATATCTGAATTATTGGTTACTTCTTCAAAATATTTAGAAGTTTCAATATCAGAAACTAAAATTGTAGCTTCATATGGAGTTAACTTAAATTTTTCGATAAATCTTTTTTTCTTTTCGTCTGGTAGTTCAGGAATTTCTAATTTAATTGAATCTATAAAATCATTTGTAACCTCTAAAGGTAGTAGATCTGGATCAGGAAAATATCTATAATCGTGAGCATCCTCTTTAGATCTCATAGATCTTGTTTCATTTTTTTTTGTATCGAAAAGTCTTGTTTCTTGATCAATAGTTTTTTCTTCTTCTAGTAGATCTACTTGTCTATTTGCTTCATAAATTATTGCCATTTGCATAAATTTAATCGAATTCACATTTTTAATTTCGCATCTTGTGCCTAGTTTTTCTTCTCCTTTCTTTTTAACTGAAACATTAACATCGGCTCTTAAAGAACCTTCTTGCATATTACCATCACAAGTTCCAAGATATCTCATGATTGACCTTAATTTTTTTATATAAATATTTACTTCTTCAGGAGAGCTAAGATCTGGTTTGCTAACTATTTCCATTAAGGCTACACCCGATCTGTTTAAATCTACCAATGTATTTTCTGGATCTATATCATGAATACTTTTGCCCGCGTCTTGTTCTAAATGTAGTCTTTCGATACCAATTTCTTTTTGACCATAAGGCATGTCGAGTATAACTTTACCCTCACCTACTATTGGATGTTTATACTGAGATATTTGATATCCTTGAGGAAGATCAGCATAGAAATAATTTTTTCTATCAAATACTGATTTATTATTTATTTTAGCTTTTAAGCCTATTCCTGTTTTTATTGCTTGTTTTACACAAAATTCATTAATTACTGGTAGCATACCTGGAAATGCTGCATCAACTAGACTAACTTGTGTATTAGGTTCGGCCCCAAACTTAGTTGAAGAAGAAGAAAATAATTTTGAATTTGACTTAATTTGAGCATGTACTTCTAAACCAATAACAACTTCGTAATGATTATTTTTTCTAGTTATTAAAAATTCGTGATTGTTTTTACTCATTTAATCCACCAATCAGTAATTTTATTTTTAAAATTAATTTTTTCTTCAATTGAATAAGCTATATTAAGAATATTCTGTTCATCAAAGGCTTTACCTATTATTTGTAAACCTAAAGGATAATCATTTTTATCAAAACCAGCTGGTATAGAGATACCTGGAAGCCCAGCTAAATTAATTGGTACTGTAAAAATATCATTTAAATACATTGATATAGGATCATTTGTTTTCTCTCCTATTTTAAAAGCAGAGCTAGGTGTCGAAGGAGTTAAAATTGCTTCAACTTGATTGAAAACTACGTCAAAATCATTTTTAATGAGTCTTCTTACTTTTTGAGCTTTTAGATAGTAAGCGTCATAATAACCTGAAGATAAAACATAAGTTCCTATCATTATTCTTCTCTTAACTTCATCACCAAAGCCTTCAGACCTAGTTTTTTCATACATATCAATAAGATTTTCTCCATGTGATCTAAAACCGTATTTTACGCCATCGTATCTTGCTAAATTTGATGAAGCTTCTGCGGGTGCAACTATATAATATGTGGGCAATGCATAATTGGTGTGTGGTAAAGATATATCAACTAACTCTGCACCGCATTCTTTAACATGTTCGATACCTTTTTTCCATAATTCTTCAATTTCAATTGGCATATCATCGACTCTATATTCTTTGGGTATTCCAATTTTTTTACCTTTGATATTATTATTTAACTCTAAGGAATATTTGCTTCTGTTAAAATCAATTGATGTAGAATCTTTTTTATCATAAGAAGACATTACTTCTAATAACAAAGCACAATCTTTAACATTTTTACTCATTGGTCCAGCCTGATCAAGCGAAGATGCAAATGCTACAATTCCATATCTTGAACAGCTTCCATATGTTGGCTTAAGACCAACGGTACCAGTAAAAGAAGCGGGCTGACGAATAGATCCACCTGTATCTGTTCCAATTGTTACTGGTGTTAAATTTGCTGCCAAAGCTGAAGCAGATCCTCCAGAAGATCCTCCTGGTACAAGATTTTTATCTATAGGATTTTGGACATTTCCAAAAAAACTTGTTTCATTTGATGAACCCATTGCAAATTCATCACAATTTAGTTTGCCTAATAAAATTGCTCCTTGTTGCCAAATATTTTGTGTAACCGTTGATTCATAAGTAGGAATAAAATTATTTAATATTTTGCTTCCAGCAGTAGTTCTTACCCCATTTGTACAAAATAAATCTTTAACCGCTATTGGTATTCCTGGTAATTTTAAATCAAAATTTGGTTTATCATCAAATTTTTGAGCTTTTTCTATTGCTGATGAAAAATCTTCAGTAATATATGTGTTTAACTCTTTTGATTTTTGTGAACGTTCTACAAATGCTTTGGTAATTTCAGTTGATGATAACTTTTTTTCTTTAATATTTTTAACTAATTCAGTTAATGTTAGCGATGTAATTTCTGACATTATTCAACTACCTTTGGAACCACAAAAAAATCTTCATTATCTGATGGAGAATTTTTTAATATTTTTTCACGAATATTGTCACTTTTAACTTCGTCAGTTCTAAATTTTAAAGTTGTTTCAGCTATAGAAGTTAATGGTTCTACATCTTCAATTTTAAGTTCATTTAATTTTTCAATAAATTTGAAAATTGAATTCAAATCACCTGCTAATTTTTGAGCTTTTTCATCCTCTAAAGATATACACGATAGCCTTGATATGTGTTTTATTGTTTTAAGATCAATTGTCATGTGGTAAAAAAATATGTCGCAAAGTATCACTTAAGTTGAAAATATACAATATGATCACAATTGAAGAATTTAAAAACAAACACTCTAATAAAGTACGGTTAATCGGCTTAGATTTAGGTTCAAAAAGAATTGGTATATCCATATGTGATGAAAAACAATCAATAGCGACTCCATTTAAAACAATTAATAAAACAAATACAAATGATCTGATAAATCAACTCAAAGTATTAATTAATGAAAATAATATTAAAGGAATAATTATAGGAAATCCGATAAATATGGATGGTTCTTTAGGTAAATCTGCTCAATCTGTTAATGATATTGCTAATTATATAACAAAATCAATTGATCTTCCTGTGTGTCTTTGGGATGAAAGACTTTCTACAGTTGCTGCATTCAATCTTTCAAGTCAATTAGATGTAAATGTGTCCAAAAGAGAAAAAAAAATAGATCAAAATGCTGCTGCCTTCATTTTGCAAGGTGCAATAGATTATTTAAATAATTAGCTTGCTATAGAAATAGTTTATAGCTATAGAGTTAGTTTTAATGGCAATTAAAACCAATAAGGCTATTAAGATTTCCCAAAAACATTTGTTAGGTATTCAAGATTTATCAATTAATGATGTTAACATCATATTGAATGAGGCTGGCAAATTTATTGAATTAAATAGAAGTAAAAATAAAAAATTAGATATTTTAAAAGGCAAAACACAAATCAACTTATTTTTTGAACCTTCAACACGAACGCAAAGTTCTTTCGATTTAGCAGGTAAAAGATTGGGGGCAGATGTTATGTCAATGAACATCACAAACTCAGCAATAAAAAAAGGCGAAACATTGATTGACACTGCTATGACATTAAATGCAATGCATCCTGATATTATTGTAATACGGCACCAGGATTCTGGTGCATGCAATCTATTATCTCAAAAAGTTAATTGTGCTGTTTTAAATGCAGGTGATGGAAGACGTGAACATCCTACTCAAGCATTATTAGATGCTTTGACAATTATTAATCGTAAAAAAAAAATAGAAGGTTTGCGAATTGCTATTTGTGGAGACATACTTCATTCTCGTGTTGCAAGATCAAATATCTTTCTGCTTAATATGCTTGGTGCAGAAGTAAATATTGTGGCACCATCTAATCTTATGCCAAAAGATATTGAAAAATTAGGAGTTAATATTTTTTCTAATATGAAAAAAGGAATTAATAATTGCGATATTGTAATGATGTTAAGATTACAAAACGAAAGAATGACAAGTTCCTTTTTATCATCAAATAGAGAATATTATGAATACTACGGATTGACACCTGATAAATTAGATTCTGCAAAACAAGATGCATTAATAATGCATCCAGGACCAATGAATAGAGGAATAGAAATAGATACTAAATTAGCAGACGATATTAATAAAAGTGTAATTAAAGAACAGGTCGAGCTAGGTGTAGCTGTAAGAATGGCTTGTTTAAAAATTTTTTGTAAATAGATGAAAAAAAAATATTTTATAAACGCCAACATAATAGACCCACACAATTCTTTAAATGAAAATGGCGGATTAATTGTAGGTGAAAATGGAAAAATAGAAGGAATTGGAAAAAAAGTTAATACAAATAATATTCCTTCCCGCGAAAAATTTATAGATCTTAAAGAAAAATATATATTTCCAGGTTTAGTTGATATGCGAGTATTTGTAGGTGAACCTGGCTATGAATATAAAGAAAACTTTAAAACTTTAAGCATCGCAGCTTTATCTGGTGGAGTGACCTCAGTTGTAACTATGCCAAACACTGATCCTGTTATTGATAATGTTTCTATTGTTGATTTTCTTAAAAGAAGAGGAAGAGATAAATCTAAAATAAATATTTATCCAACGGCATCTTTAACTAAGAATACAGAAGGAACAAATATGACGGAATTTGGTTTGCTGCAAAATAAAGGAATTATTGCTTTCACTGATGGTACAAAAACTATTCAAAATACTAGAATTATGACAAGAATCATGAATTCTGCTAGTGATCTAGATTCTTTAATAATGCAACACGCTGAAGATTATGAGCTTGCAAAAAATGGAATGATTAATGATGGAATAATATCTACTAAGTTAGGATTGCAAGGAATTCCAGAAATAGCAGAACTAGTCATAATAGAAAGAGATCTCACTTTACTCGAAAGCATTATGTGTAGGTATCATATATCTCAAATATCATCTGCTAAATCCGTTAATATAATTAAAAAGAGAAAAGAGAAAGTCAAATTTACCTGTGGTGTATCTATAAATAATTTATCATTAAATGAAAATGATATTGGAGACTTTAGAACATTTCTAAAATTATCTCCTCCACTCAGAACTGAAGATGATAGAATTGGTTTGGTCAAAGGTCTCTCAGATGGAACTATAGATGTAATTGTATCAGACCATAAACCTGAAGATGAAGAACAAAAAAGATTAACTTTTGCACAAGCACGAACCGGGGCTTCTGGAATAGAAACTTTATTAGCTTTAAGTCTAGAACTTTATCATAACGGATCTATAGAATTAGAAACTATAATTCAATCACTTACATCAAATCCTGCTAAAATTTTAAAAATAGATAAAGGTAATTTAAGTGTCGGAAATGATGCAGATTTTTGTATCGTTGATTTAAATAAACCTTGGATTATAAAACAAGAAAATTTGTATTCAAAATCAAAAAATACACCAATAGAAAACAAAAAATTACAAGGAAAAGTAACAAATACATTTGTAAAAGGTGAAGAATTATTTAAATTGCAATAATGGATTATTTAATCATTGCGGCAATATCATATTTATTGGGATCAATTCCATTCGGTTTATTATTAACTAATTTATTTTTAAAAAAAGACATTAGAGAAATTGGTTCAGGAAATATTGGTGCAACTAACGCTCTAAGAGCAGGAAACAAATTTATTGGTTACACAACTTTATTACTAGATATATTTAAAGCTGTATTACCTGTACTCTATGTAAAATTAAATTACCCCGATTTTGTTTATATTTCATCGTTAAGTGTATTTTTAGGTCACGTCTTTCCCTTATGGTTAAAGTTTAAAGGTGGAAAAGGTGTTGCCACATATGTCGGAATCCTTTTCAGTTTAAATTTTATTTATGGTTTAGTTTTTGGAATAACTTGGATAATAATATTTTTAATTTCTAAATATTCATCACTATCTTCTTTAATCGCTAGTCTTTCTATTCCAATTTATTTATTTATTAGTGGTAAGAATCAAATAATATTTTTTGGAATAATGTTTGTGTTAATCTTTTATACTCATCGAGAAAACATTAAACGCTTGAAAAACAAAGAAGAAAGTAAGACAAAAATTTATTAATTTGACACTGGAAGTCTTTTAAGTAGTTTGTTTAATTATGAATTTAGTCGTAGTTGAAAGTCCAGCCAAAGCTAAAACAATTAACAAATATTTAGGAAGTGATTACACCGTTTTAGCAAGTTATGGACATATTAGAGACCTTCCTTCAAAAAATGGGTCTGTTGATCCAGAAAATAAATTTAAAATGATTTGGGAAGTAGACAATTTTTCAAAAAAATATCTTAGAGAGATCGCAGATATTGCAAAAGACTCAATAAAAATAATATTGGCAACAGACCCTGATAGAGAGGGTGAAGCAATAGCTTGGCATGTTAAGGAGTTTTTAAATGAAAAAAAACTTCTTAAAGATAAAAAAATTGAAAGAGTTGTTTTTAATGAAATTACTAAAAAAGCAGTTGTAAATGGCATTAATAATCCTAGAGAAATAGAATCAAATCTTGTCGATGCGTATATGGCAAGAAGAGCATTGGATTATTTAGTTGGTTTTAA
The DNA here is from genome assembly GCA_913052435.1 of uncultured Pelagibacteraceae bacterium. GTDB lineage: Bacteria > Pseudomonadota > Alphaproteobacteria > Pelagibacterales > Pelagibacteraceae > Pelagibacter. The sequence goes on along the minus strand of CAJXDV010000003.1, from coordinate 11,964 downwards.
TATTTCACCAATTTTATGGACAAAGCTACCTGGATCAAAGTCAGCGGGAAGAGTTCAATCTGTTGCTTTAAGATTATTAACAGAAAGAGAACATGAAATAGAAGTTTTCAAGCCTGAAGAGTTTTGGACTTTAAATGTTATCTTCAAAACAAAAGAAAACTCTTTAATTTCATCAAATATTAATCAATTAAGTGGAAAAAAAATTGAAAAATTTTCTTTTAAAAATAAAGAGGAGATAAATTTAGCTATAGAAAAAATAAAAAATAATAAATTTAAAATTACAGATATTGCATCAAAAGTTTTCTCTAGAAATCCTTCTGGACCATTTACAACATCAACACTACAACAAACAGCATCAAATAAATTAGCTTTTGGTGCATCAAGAACTATGCAAATAGCTCAAAGATTATATCAAGGTATAGATATAGAGGGCGATTCAATAGGTTTGATTACATATATGAGAACAGATGGTACTAATATTTCAAAAGATGCAGTTGAAAATTTTAGAAATTATATTTCTGATAATTATGGAAAAAATTATTTACCAGATAGCCCATTAAATTATTCTGGTAAAAAGGCAAAAAATGCTCAGGAAGCTCACGAAGCAATTAGACCTACAGAAATTTCAAGAAATCCAGAAAGTATAAAAAAATATTTAAGTACAGATCAATTTAAATTATATAATCTAATTTGGTCAAGAGCACTTTCTTCTCAAATGGAATCAGCAAAATTTGATAGAAAAACGATAACTATTTCAACATTAGATGAAAGTCATATTTTCAAAGCAAGTGGATCTATAATAAAATTTGATGGTTATTTAAAACTAACAAAGTTTGAAGAAGACAATGTGGATGAAAAAATATTACCCGAAGTAATAAAAGGTGATATTGAAATTAATGAATTTAAAGATGAACAACATTTTACTCAACCACCTCCACGATACTCCGAAGCAAGTTTGGTTAAAAAATTAGAAGAACTTGGAATTGGCAGACCTTCTACTTATGCAAGTATAATTTCAGTTATTGCTAATAGAGGATATGCTGACATTACTAACAAAAGATTTTTTCCAACAGATAGAGGAAAATTATTATCAGCATTTTTAGAAAAGCTATTCTCAAAATATGTTGATTATGATTTTACCGCCCAATTAGAAGATCGGTTGGATGATATCACTTCTGGAAAAGAAGACTGGATAAATGTTTTACAAAATTTTTGGAAAGACTTTAATTTGAATGTTTCTACTGTAAAAGAAAAAAGAACTAGAGAAGTACTTGATTTATTAAATGAAAGTCTTGGATCGTTAATTTTTGAAATAGATAAAGATGGAAAAATAGATAGAAAATGTAAACTTTGTGATGCTGGTCAATTAAGTTTAAAAAATAGTTTTCGAGGTGGAGCGTTTATAGGTTGTTCTAATTATCCAGAATGTAAATTTACCAGACCACTTTCTAAAGCAAAAACAGCTCAACAATTAACTTTGGCAGAGCCTAAACTAATTGGTCAAAATGATAATAAAGAAAATATTTACTTAAAAAATGGAAGATTTGGTCCTTATTTGCAATATGAGACAAAAGCAAGTGAATTAGAAGAAAATTCTAAGAAAAAAAGAAAAAATAAAAAGAAAAACGATAATATTAAAAATGTCTCAATACCAAAAGGTATAGATATAGAGTCAATTAATTTAGAAAAAGCAAAATTTTTATGTTCATTACCTATTAGTTTAGGAAAAAATCCAGAAAATGATAATGATATCACTTTAAATGTAGGAAGATTTGGTCCTTATTTAAAATGTGAGAATAAATCTGCAAGATTAGAAAATGTAGAAGAAATATTCTCTATAGGATTAAATAGAGCTATAACGTTAATAGCCGAAGCAAAACCTGGAAGAATTTCATCTTCAATAATCAAAGATCTTGGAGAACACCCAGATGATAAGAAACCAGTGAGAATTATGAAAGGTCAATATGGTCCATATATAAAATATAAATCTCTCAACGCAACAATACCTGAAGAGAAAGATCCAACAGAGCTAACAATGGAAGAAGCTTTAATACTTATTGAGAAAAGAAAAGAATACGATAAAAACAAAAAGAAAAAAAAAAATGACCGCAGAACAAAATTTAAAAGAACTAAACATTGAACTACCTAAAGCAGCCGATCCTGTAGGTTCTTATGTTGCTACAAAGATATGTGGAAAACAACTATTTGTATCCGGTCAAATATCTATAGACAAAAATGGTAATCTAATTAAGGGTAAACTTGGCAAAGATTTTAACATAGAAGAAGGATATGAAGCTGCGAAAAGATGTGCGTTGAGTATAATTTCCCAGGTTAATAAAGCATGTGAGAATGACTTATCAAAAGTTAAAGGATGTATTAAATTGACAGGATTCGTTAATTCAACTAACGATTTTACAGACCAGCCAAAAGTAATAAATGGAGCATCAGATTTAATATCAAAAATATTTGAACAAAATGGTATTCATACTAGAGCAGCTGTGAGCACGAATAGTCTTCCGTTAGGTGTTGTTGTTGAAGTAGATGCTATATTTGAACTGAATTAATTATCTTCCTACTCCAAAATAATTAATTTTATTTTTTTTCATTTTAGATGGTGAGTATAAATTTCTCATATCATAAATTTTAAAATTTTTATTTTTTACAAGTTTTTTGAAATTTAGCTGTCTAAATTCATTCCATTCTGTATGAATTATTAATAGATCACTATTTTTACATGCTAGATTTATATTTGAGTAAAATTTCACATTTCTAAATTTCTTAAAATTACTCTTAATTCCAGACGGATCATAATAATTAATTTTTGCTCCCTTTTTTAATAATGCTGGAATTATATTTAAAGAAGGAGATTCTCTCATATCATCTGTGCCTGCTTTAAATGTTACTCCAAGGAAAGTAATGTTTTTATTTTTTATTTTATTATTCATTAATCTAAGAATTCGAGAAATCAAATGCTTGCATCTGTTATCATTAGATTTAATTACAGATTTAACAACTGAAAGATCTGACTTAAAGTTTTTTGCTGTTGAAACTAATGCCCTAGTATCTTTTGGAAAACATGATCCACCATAGCCAGGTCCGGCTCTTAAAAATCTATCTCCAATTCTTTCATCTAAACCCATTCCAATAGCAACTTCTTTTACATCTATATTTAATTTTTCGCATAAATTAGCAATTTCATTAATATAAGTTATTTTGGTAGCCAAAAATGCATTTGAAGTATATTTGATTAACTCAGCTGCTCTTCTTGATGTGTGAAAATATCGATTAGTTTTCTTGATAATTGGAAGATATAAACTTTTCATTATACTATTAGCTTTTTTACTAGATGTACCAATTACAACTCTATCTGGGTAAAGAAAATCTCTAATTGCTTCGCCTTCTCTTAGAAATTCTGGATTAGAAACCACTTCAAATTTTTTTTTATTTTTTTTTGTATAAAGAATTTTTTCAATCTTGTCTCCAGTGGTTATTGGAACAGTAGATTTTGTTACTATAATTTTATATTTATTTAGATTTTGTTTAATAGAATTAGCAACACTTAAAACGTATTTTAGATCGGCACTATTAGTTTTTTTATTTATTGGGGTTCCTACACAAATAAATATTATATCTGAGTTTTTTATTGAAGATTTAATATCTGTAGAAAATTTTAAACGATTTTGTTTTGAATTTCTCAAAATCAATTCTTCAAGACCTGGTTCGTAAATTGGAACTATGCAAGAATTAAGTTTATCAATTTTTTTATGGTTGTTATCAACACAAATAACATTATTTCCTAATTCAGCAAAACAAGTGCCGCTGACAAGACCTACGTAACCAGTTCCTATAATGCAAACTTTCATGTTTTAGCAATTTCAAAAGATGATTCAATATATCCATCCATTGTACCGCAGTCTAAATATTTACCTTTAAACTTGTGTCCAACAAATTGTGAATTTTCTTTTATAAGATTTCTTATAGCATCAGTTATATGAATTTCACCACCCTTTCCACTTCCAAGTTTTTTAAGTTTAGCAAAAATATTTTTTGGTAATATATATCTTCCAATTACAGCATTATTTGATGGCGCTTGATTAATCTCTGGTTTTTCAACAACATCGGAAATTAAAAAATTATTTTTATCTAAATTTTTATTTAATGAATATATACCCCATCTATTAACTGTATTCCTATGGACTTTCATGCTTGCCATAACTGAAGATTTGTATTTTTTGTGCACTTTAATCATAGCTTTTGAACAATTTTTTTTTATAATCAAATCATCAGGAAGTAACATAAGAAAAAATTTTCCCTTAATTTTATTTTGTGTTTTCAAAGCTGCGTCTCCTGTGCCAAGAGGAGTATTTTGATAAACAAATTTAATTTTTTTTCTATAGTTTAGTATTTTTTTATACTCTTTAATAATTCTTGGATTCTTTTTTTTTTTAATTATTTTTTTATAAAATGAATCATTATAAAAGTATTTTTTAATAATCTCTTTCTTTTTTGAAATTATAAATATTATTTCATTAATGCCAGCATCTAAACATTCTTCTATAATATATTCTATGCCAGGTTTTCCATTAATAGGTAATAACTCTTTAGCAAAAACACTTGTTAAAGGTAAAAGTCTAGTGCCCATACCTGCCATAGGAATTATTGCTTGTTTAATCATTTAAATGTTTTACTTATAATTTTATTTATTACAAATGGAAATAATTAAAAACATTTTAGATTTAAATAAGGCAGTCAACGGTATTAATAATTTAGGATTTGTGCCAACTATGGGTGGTCTTCATGATGGACACATATCTTTAATAAAAAATTCACAAAAAAAATGTAAAAAAACTATTGTAAGCATATTTGTCAACCCAACTCAGTTTAATAATAAAGATGACTTCAAAAAATATCCCCGAAATTTAAATCGTGATATTAATATTTTAAAAAAACTTGAAGTTAACTTTTTATTTTTACCTAAATTTGATGAAATTTATAAAAAAAAAAGAAATAAAAAAATTAAATTAAATAAAAATGACAATATTTTATGTGCTTTTTATAGAAAAGGACACTTTGAAGGCGTTCTTGATATTATGGATCGATTATTAAATATTATTAAAGCTAAATATGTTTTTATGGGAGAAAAAGATTATCAACAACTATTCTTAATTAAAAAAAAATTTAAAAATAAATACAATAGTAAAATTATAGGCTGTCCTACTATTAGAGAGAGAAATAAACTGGCTTTATCTTCAAGAAATTTTTTACTAAGCAAAAAAAATTATTTTAAAGCAGGATTGATTGCAAAATATTTACTTAAATTTAAATATTTATATAAGCGAAAGTATAAAAGAAATCACATTATTTTAAATAAAACTATAAAAGAACTTGAAAATAAATATAAAATAAAAATTGAATACTTGGAATTTAGAAATCTAAAAGATCTTAAACTTGCTGATTTTAAGAAAAAATTTAGATTATTTTTAGCTTACTATATTAATAATGTAAGACTCATAGATAATTTTTAATTAAAGAAAATACGCACCTACTCCCAAAAAAGAAACGAACCCTATAACATCAGTTATAGTTGTTACAAATACACTTGAAGAAATTGCAGGATCGACGTTCATTTTTTTTAATGTTACTGGGACAAGAATTCCAAATAATCCTGCCACTACCATTGTTAATATCATTGAAATAGAAATTATCATAGATAATTGAAAATCATTAAACCAAATTTGAACAATTAATGAACTTATTATTGCGAATATAATTCCATTTAATATACCAATATTAAATTCTTTTAAAATATTTATTGTAAAATTATTTTTTGTTAAATCTCTAGTTGCTAAAGATCTAACAGTTACAGCTAAAGTTTGCATTCCTGCATTTCCACCCATTGAAGCAACAATCGGCATTAAAAAAGCTAAAACTACCATTTGTTGAATTGTTGCTCCAAATAAACTTATGCAATAAGTAGCAATAAAAGCTGTGAATAAATTTAATAATAACCAATTAAATCTTCTTTTTGTTTTTGTAATAACTCCATCTGTAATTTCTTCATCACCAACTCCAGCTAATCTTAATGCATCTTCTTCGGTTTCCTCTTTTAAAACCGTTAAAACATCATCGTAAGTAATCATTCCTACTAACTTATTGTTCTTATCAATCACACACGCAGAACTTAAATTATAATTTTCAAATAAATTTCCAACTTCTTCTTTATCCATATCTACTGGGATAAGAAGTTGAGATTCTGACATGATAGAAATCATTTTTGAATCTCTGGGTGTTCTCAAAACTTTTGAGGAAGGAACGGTACCAATTGGTTTAAATTCTTCATCAACAATAAAAATTTCTAAAAACTCCTCAGGTAATTCTTTGTTTTCTCGAAGATAGTCAATTGTTTGTCCTACAGACCAATTGCTAGGAATTGCAGTAAATTCACGCTGCATAATTCTAGCCGCACTATCTTCTGGATAACTTAAACTTTCCAATAAAGCAAAACGATCTTTTGGGGGTAATGAACTTAAAATTATATTTTTATCTTTTTCTTCAACGTTTTCTAATATCTTAATAGCATCATCGGACTCTAAATTTTTTAAAATTGTAACTATTGAGTCTGAAGATAAATATGTGATTATTTCTGATTGAATAGACTCATTGAGTTCTACAAATACTTCAGGATCAATTTTGAAATTATTTAGCTTAATTAAATTCTCTCTATCATTTTGATTTAAGTTTTCAATAATATCTGCAGCATCTGCAGGGTGCATTTCTTTAAAAGAATTGGTTATAAATTGAGCATCATTATTAGAAATTTTGTCAGTAACAACTTTTATGAATTCTTTATTAAATTCAAAATTAACTTTTTTATCTTTAATTTTTTTTACTAAAGTCATAAATTTACCTATAATTTAGTTGGCACTATTAATGTAAAATAATAATAATACAATTTTTAAATGGATATAGAGATTAAAAAGTCAATAAAACCAATAAAATATAATTTAGCTATTAAAGAACTAGAAGATAGATTGGAAATGATAAATGATAAAAAATCTGATGAACTTATTTGGATATTAGAGCATGAAGAAATCTATACTGGAGGAACGAGTTACAAAGAAAATGAAATATTAGATAGATCTATTAATTTAATTAAAACTAACAGAGGTGGAAAAATTACATATCATGGTCCAGGACAAATCATTTGCTACTTTGTAATAAATTTAAAAAAAAGAAAAATAAATATTAGAAAATTTATATCAATAATTGAAAAAACAATAATTGATACTTTGAGTGAATTTAAAATAGATTCATTTGCTGATAAGCAAAATATTGGAATTTGGCATCAAAACAAAAAAGAAATTAAAAAAATTGCAGCCATTGGTATTAAAGTTCGCAAGTGGATTGCTTATCATGGTTTCGCAATTAATGTGAAGAATGATTTAAAAAAATACAAAAAGATCATACCTTGCGGTATAAGAGATAAGGGTATTACAAATTTGGTTAAAATTAAAAAACAAAATTACGATTCATTAAATAATAAAATTGTTAACAATTTTATTTTAAATTTGAAAATGTAAGTCTTTTTGTTTTTAACATTTTTTTAAAATAGTCAGGCAACAAAGCTTTGTAAGTATATTTTTTCTTGTTAATCATAAATTTAATTTGGTAAGAATGTAACATTAATTTTTTATTTATAGCTGCTTTAGAAATTTTAGAATCGTATTTTTGATCTCCATAAATTGAATGGCCTATTAAAAATAATTGTTTTCTTAATTGGTGTTTTCTGCCTGTTATAGGTTTCATTTGTACCAAACTACAAATCGAATTTTTATCTAAAACTTTAAAAATGGTTTCAGCTTTTTCTGTTATCTTTTTTTCTCTGTCATATCTAATTAAATCATTTTTCCAAACACCTTCATTAATTGGTAATTCGCCATGACAAATTGCAATGTATGTTTTGTATACTTTTCTTAATCGAAATAATGACGTTAATAGTTGTGCTGATTCTCTATGTTTGGCAATTATAAAAACTCCTGATGTTTCTTTATCTAGTCTATGAACGGTATATGGTTTTATATTATTAAAAATTTTACTTTTTGAAAAAATATCAATTAAGTTTTTTTTTGATTTAGTACCACCTTGTACTGAAATGCCAGCGTTTTTATTTATTGCTACAAAATCTTCATTATTATCGATAATTAATTTCTCATTTTCTTTAATAATTTCATTTGATGGATCATATTTTATTTTTTTTTGTATTTTTTTTTCTTTATAATTAAAATCAAAAACATCGATAGTATCATTAATTTTAACTTTTATTGAACTTTTAATTTTTTTTTTATTTAGTTTTATCTTTCCGTTTCTAAGAGTTTTTTCAATCAAACTTTGTGGAATTTTACCAAAAATATTTCTTATCCATCGGTCAATACGCATATTGCTGTACGTCTTGTCAACGTTGTATGTTTTTTTCATTAAAAAATTATTAAAATTTTAAGCGGATGCTAATTTAGGTTCTTCTTGTTTTGTTTCTTTTTTTTGAACTTTTTTCTTTTTATCAACTCTTTTTGCTTCAACATCTCTATCAACAAATTCTATAACTGCCAATGGAGCATTATCACCATATCTAAAACCAGCTTTTATAATTCTAGTATATCCACCTTTTCTATTTTCATATCTTTTAGATAAAGTTTTTTTTACTTTATGAGCTGATTTAGCATCTTGAAGTTTTGAAAATAACATTTTTGTATTCTGCAAAGTATCCTTTTTGCCAAGTGTAATTATTTTGTCTGCTTGAGGTCTTAGAACTTTTGCTTTTGGTAAGGTTGTAGATATCTGCTCATACTTAATTAATGAATTAAGCATATTTTTTATGAGCGCTTTTCTATGCTCTGAAGTTCTGTTAAGTTTTTTATAACCAAATTTATGACGCATTAAATTGCTTCCTCAAGCTTTTTAGATAATTCAGCAATATTATCTGGTGGCCAGTTAGGAATTTCCATTCCTAAATAAAGAGACATGCCAGTTAGCACTTCTTTAATTTCGTTCAATGATTTTCTTCCAAAGTTAGGAGTTCTAAGCATTTCGCCTTCTGATTTTTGAACCAAATCTCCAATATAAATAATATTATCATTTTTTAGACAGTTCATGGATCTAACCGAAAGTTCCAATTCATCAACTTTTCTAAGTAGATTTTTATTAAATTCAGGTTCTTTTGATTGTTCTATAACAATTGTTTCTTGTGGTTCATCAAAATTTACAAACATGCCCAATTGGTCTTGGAATATTCTTGCTGAATAAGCAACGGCATCTTCTGCAGAAATTGATCCGTTTGTTACGACTTCCATTGTTAATTTATCATAATCTAAAGCTTTTCCCTCTCTAGCAGTACTTACTGAGTAAGATACTTTTTTTACAGGACTAAATAATGAATCTATTGGAATTAATCCTAGAGGTGGTTCTTCTGGCTTATTCATATCTGCTGATACATATCCTTTACCGGTACCAACTGTCATTTCCATATGAAAATTTGTATTTTCATCTAAATTACAAATAATTAAATCAGGATTTAATATTTCAATATCTGCTACAGAATTAATATTGGAAGCTTTAATTTCTCCCGGCCCTTTAGCGTCTAAAACCAATTTTTTGCTGTTTTCGGAGCTACTTTTTAAAGCTAAAGATTTAATGTTTAAAACAATATCAGTAACGTCTTCTCTAACTCCTTTAATTGAAGTAAATTCATGAAGCACTCCGTCTATCTGTATCGCTGTAACGGCAGTACCTCTTATTGAAGAAAGTAGAATTCTTCTAAGAGCATTGCCTAAAGTTAAGCCATATCCTTTTTCTAGAGGTTCGGCGATTATTTTTGCGTAAGACTTGTCTTCACTTAATTGAACATCTAATTTTGTAGGTTTGATAAGTTTTTTCCAATTTTTTGAGTTTACTTCAACTGTTTCCATTTATACTCTCCTTTTTTTTGGTGGCCTTGTGCCATTATGCGGCATAGGTGTTGTGTCTTTAATTGATATAATTTTAAATCCTCTAGCTTGAAGCGCTCTTAAAGCAGTTTCTCTTCCTGATCCTGGACCTTTGACTTCAACTGACAAAACTTTCATTCCAACTTCTAGAGCTTTAGAAGCGGCTGAATCTGCGGCTACTTGCGCAGCGTAAGGTGTGGATTTTCTAGACCCTTTAAAACCTTTTTGACCAGCTGAAGCCCAAGATACAACGTTGCCATTTGTATCAGCAATAGTTACAATTGTATTATTAAATGTAGATTGCACGTAAGCAATACCATTTTGTATTATTTTTTTACTTTTTTTCTTTTTTGTGTAAGAACTTTTTTTTAATTTTTGTTGTGATTCTTTATTCTGATCTTTGCTTTCAGTATTTTCTTTTTTCATTTATTATTTTTTAAGTGGAGTTAGTTTTTTTCCAGCAATCGCTATTGCTTTGCCTTTTCTTGTTCTGGCATTGCATCTTGTTCTTTGTCCTCTTGCTGGAAGCTTTTTTCTATGTCTAGATCCTCTGTAAGTTGCTAAATCAATTAGTCTTTTAATGTTTAACGAATTTTCTCTTCTTAAATCACCTTCAACTGTAAATTTTTCATCGATATATTCTCTGATTTTTAGTATTTGATCATCAGAAAGTTCGTTAACTTTTGTGGACTTGGGTATTTCTAATGTCTTACAAATCTCGTTGGAAAATTTATTACCAATGCCATAAATATAAGTCAAACCTATGTGCACTAGTTTATTTTGCGGAATATTTACACCTGCTATACGAGCCATTATATTGTGATAAAATTTAGCCTTTTATATAAGAAGTTCTTTTAAAGTCAATGTATTATACTGTAAGAATTTGCTCTATTTTGCTTGAAATTTCTTCAATTTTTTCGTTTCCATCTATTTCATAAAAATAACTTCTTGAAGAATAAAAATCTAAAACAGGTTTTGTTTTATTCATATATTCATCATATCTAGTTATTATAGATTCTTTGTTATCATCTTTTCTTTTTATTAAGTATTTTTTTTCACATGCATGTTTTTCAATTTGTTTTTCATCTTTAAATTCGTTAAAGGTTTTATTGCATTTTTCACATATCATTCTTCCTAATATTCTTTTCTGTATGATGTCTCTAGATACCTTCAAATATAATATAAAATTTATAGATTGATTATCAGATTTGAGTATTATTTCTAAATTTTCAGCTTGATTGATATTTCTGGGATATCCATCAAATATAATTCTATTTCTGTAGTTAGTATTAGTTACAATTTTTTTAATTAAACTATTAACAATATCATCTGTAACAAAATCACCTTTGGAAATAATATGTTCTATTTTTTTTCCTGTTTGACTTTTATTATTAATTTCATTTCTTAATAGATCTCCTGTTGAAACTTGATAAAGATTAAATTTATTAACTATGTTTTGAGCTTGTGTGCCCTTGCCAGCTCCAGGGGATCCAAAAATTACAATATTCAATTGTTATCTTCCAAATTTTGTTTTTTTAATCAATTGCTCGTATTGTGAACTCATTAATCTTGTTTGAACTTGAGTAACAGTATCAATTGCTACTACAACAACTATCAATATTGATGTTCCTCCCAAATAAAAAGGAATAGGATAATTTGCAATTAAAAATTCTGGCATTAAACAAACAAGTGTTAAATATAGAGCTCCTATGGTAGTTAATCTTGTAAGAATTATGTCTATGTATAATGCTGTACTCTCACCAGGTCTGATTCCTGGAATAAAACCACCATGTTTTCTTAAATTTTCAGCTGTCTCATTTGGGTTAAATGTTATTGAAGTATAAAAGAAGGTAAAAAATATAATTCCTGATGCATATAAAATCATATAAAGAGGTTGTCCTTGTGAAAAATAGGATGTTATATTTAAAAAAGTTTCGTTTTGAGAAATACTAAAATTTGAAAAAGTTACAGGAAGTAACAGTAA
>CAJXDV010000002.1 GCA_913052435.1 uncultured Pelagibacteraceae bacterium | reverse complement strand
AGAATTAATTTCTTCTATAAGTTTTGATGCTGATTTCCAATCATTATAAATAGGAGCTAAAATTATTATCTTCATTAATTTACTGAGTTTGTTAATCTAAATGAGGAAGTAAAAAATCCGTGTCCAGATACTTCTATTAAAGCAACAATTGAAACAACAAATAATATTTTTTTCATTTAATTAACTTTGTAAATTACTTTAAAATCTTCTTTTTCAGTACAAAAATAATGTAACCAAATAGAAATATAAGTATAAATTGCAACTACAAACATTGATTGAGAGCCTGTTGCAACTGCAAAAGCAAAAGGAATTCCGATTCCAAAAACATACATGGCATTTGGAGTCCATTTAAAAATTCCTCTTCTTTCAAATGGCATGTCTCTGTATTTTATATCAAAATGATCAGCTCCAGCGGCTCTTAAAAATCCAAAGTATTTTTTTACTGAGTACATTGTGTAAACGCCTGGAATAAATAAAATTATTGATAAGATCCAAGCCAACAATCCGGGTTTATATAAGGAACCATAATCAACAAAGCATAAAACAATAGCTGAAAGTCTTGAAATAATTAAAATAAAAAAAATTATTAAATATCCTTTAAATCCAATGGTATTGCTTATTGATTTCCAACATATTTCTGATCTCCAGCAGACCCATACATAAGTTTGATGAATTAATGGAATAGTCATAGCAATCATAAACCAGCTTAAGGCACTTATACCAAGAAAAGAGTTCGTATTACTTTCAAGATCAATAAGTTGAACTCCTATATAAAATAATACAATAGTACCACCCAAGTGCCAGATCTGATGTCTAAAGAAAAATCTTAATTTATTTTCGATCATTTAAATTCATTGTATTTACACCATCAGAAACTTTGCAGCATTTTGCTTCTCTATTCCATTCAGGTCTTGATTTTAAATGATAAGATAAATTTCCTGCAATCCACTCATCCCCATAAACAAACTTTATATCTGTATTATATTTTTTATTCCAAATTTTTTGAACTTCTTCGGCAAATTTTTTTCCTTGGTAATCAGTTCTTTTATCTGTTTGAGTAATTGAAACATAAGCATAAGCAAATGGAGAAAAAATAAATAAAATTATAAATACTGTAGCAAAACTTTTTAATTTATTTAAATTAATTTGTGATTGAAAAATATATATCGCTAAAACACCAAAGAATAAATAAAAAGGTGTCATCCACATTGTTCTAATTTTAACTCCCATAATTATAGAAGTTAACAACACCAAAGCCATAGGAATAATATTTATTGCCAATAAAAATAATAATTTATCGTCTTTAAAACTGATTTTAGTTTTTATTTTAGAAATTAATAAGAAAATCATTAATAAGAAAGGTATTAATATTCCAATTTGTTTTCCTAAAAAGATTATCGGATGAATAATATGATCTAAAATGCTTTGATCTCCACCGCCTGTTCTGTGAAGGCCATAAGTAATTGTTATGTAGTCATTTTCAGTTAGCCAAATTAAATGAGGTAATAAAACTATAAAAAAAGGAACTAGAGATAAAATACATTTAAAATCAATTTTCTTTGTATAAATCAAATAAATTAAATAAATATCTATCGCTAGGCCAAGATAGATAAATAAGTATTTAGATAAAAAACCTAATGCTGAAAACAAACCAAACCAAAACCAATCTGAATATTGATTTTCCGTTACTCCTCTCCACAAAAATAAAACTGTTAGTGCCCAGAAAGGCATCAAGCAAACATTCACATTAAATTCAGGAGTTGTGAAATTGTAAAAGTAAATTCCTTCTAATATTAAAACAGATAATAAACAAAAAACTTTATTTTTAAAAAAATCTTCTGCAAATTTAAAAATAACAATAAATGAAATAATTACACAAATTTGACTCAATAAATAATAAGCCCAATCTTTTGATCCAAAGATTTGATAAAGAATTTCAACAGCAAATGCGCTCATGGGGGGGTGTTTATTAAATCCCCAGTCTAAATTACTTCCCCAGGCTAGCGCTTCAATTGTATCAAGGGGTAAATTGTTATTTGTTAAAGCTGGAATCAAGGTCCAAATGATTAAATGAGTTGCAACAAAAATATAAAATAAATTATCTAAATTCTTTTTATTTAAAGCCATTTTTTTCAATTTATACAATTAATGTTGCCTTGACACTTAATAATTCATGAATATATTCACCAAATTCAAAAAATTAAGCATGGTAAAGATCTCCAAAACATACGTACCAAAGGAAACTGAAAAATATATGTGTGCTAAGCATCTAGTATATTTCAAACAAAAATTAACAGAATGGAAAAAAGATCTTAAGAGAACTAATAATGAAGCAATATTTAATGCTTCTATGGATGACAATAATGCATCTGCAGATATAGTTGATCAAGCAAGTTCTTACACTGAAAAGAATGTTGAGATGAGAGCTATAAATAGACAGATTAAATTAGTTTCTAAAATCGACGGTGCACTTAAAAAAATTCAAGATGCTACATATGGTTTTTGTGAAGAAACTGGTGAACCGATAGGATTAAAGAGATTAATGGCAAGACCTGTTGCAACATTATGTATTGCGGCTCAAGAAAAACACGAAAAAGAAGAAAAAGTTTACGCTGACGACTAAGGTAGCGATATCTCTTCTTTCTTATCCATAAACTTATAACCTCTAACTACAGCTGGACGTTTAGCAATTTCAATAAACCATCTGCTAAGATGGTTGTAATTTGCTAATCCAATATCATGTCTTGGATGTCTTGCTATCCATGGCCAAGTAGCAATATCAGCAATGGTATAATTTTCTCCTGCTAGGTATTCTGATTGTCTCAATCTATCGTCTAAATCTTGATAAATTCTTCTTGTTATCTCAAAATATCTTTTTTCCCCAAACTCACTCTTTCCTTTATTATAATAGTGGAACTGGTGATGTTGACCAATCATTGGACCTACTAATCCCATTTGAGCCATTAACCATTGATTAATTTTTAATCTATCTTTCTGTTCGTAAAATTTGTTACTCTTTTCACTTAAATACATAAGTATTGCTCCTGACTCAAAAATAGCCTCTTTATTGTTATTATGATCTATTATTACTGGAATTTTGCCAAAAGGACTGATTTTTTTAAATTCTGGATTCAATTGTTCATTTTTAGAAAAATTTACTGCAGTTACCTTGTACTCAAAGCCGATCTCTTCAAGCATAATACTAATTTTTTTTCCGTTGGGAGTATCAGCTGAGAATAATTCTATCACTCTTTTACACCTAGGCGGTCCTTGACGTTTTTCGATGAAGTTGTGAATTCAAATCTATATTTTTCATCAGGTCGTGCATATTTAAAACATCCTCTGGCTGCAAGTGCGCCTTCATGAAATCCAGACAAAATTAGTTTTAGTTTTCCAGGGTAATAACAAATATCTCCAATAGCAAATATACCTTTTTTATTTGTTTCAAAATTTTCTGTGTTTACCGGGATGGTTTTTTTATCAACATTTAGTCCCCAATCTAAAATTGGTCCGAGTTGCATGATCAAACCAAAAAAACCTAAAACATAATCTGCATTAATTTTTTTGCTTTGGCCCTCTTCATTTTTTATTTCAACACTTTCTAATGAACTATTACCAATAACATCTTTAATTGAATAGCCGGTAAAAACATCTAACTTTTTTTCATTTTGTAATTCTTTTAACCTTTCTACGCTTGCTGGAGCTCCTCTAAATTCATCTCTTCTATGTACCAAAGAGATTTTTGAATTATTTGAAAGTTCAATTGCCCAATCTAAAGCGCTATCTCCACCTCCAAAAATAACAACCTTTTTATTTTTAAAAATACTTTTATCTTTTATTGAATATAGAATTGATTTTCCTTCAAATTTTTCACAATTTTTTGTTGGAAACTTTCTTGGTTCAAAAGATCCTACACCTCCTGCAATAACAATATTGGGTGTTAAAAATTCCTTTCCTTTTAAAGTTTTTACAATCCATTTTTCATTTTCATTTTTCATTTCTTGAACTCTGTCACTTAAATGAAAATTAAAATTAAATGGTTTTATTTGTTCAATTAAATTATTTGTAAGTTCTTCTCCTGTGCATTCTGGAATTGCAGGAATATCATAAATAGGTTTATCAGGATAAAGTTCAATACATTGACCGCCTATCTTGTCGAGATTATCAACTATTTCACATTTAAGCCCAATGATTCCTAACTGATGTGCACAAAATAAACCTGTTGGCCCTGCTCCGACAATTAAAACATCTGTATCAATCATTATACTTGTTTTTCCGGAAGATGAACAACTAGACCATCCAATTTATCAGACACTGTAATTTGACAACTTAGTCTACTACTTGAATTAGGTTTATAAGCTTGGTCCAACATATCGTCTTCTCCTTCAGATTTTTCCGGCAGTTTATTAAACCAATCTTCTTTGACATAAACATGGCAAGTCGCACAAGCCATTCCACCTCCACAATCAGCGTCAATACCTGGAATATCGTTTTGAACCGCTCCCTCCATTACGCTAAGACCATTGGCAACATCAACTTCATGCTCTTTGCTGTTATGTTCTATGTATTTGATTTTAACCATAGGAAATTTATATAAACACAAAAAAAAATAGGGCAAGTACTTAAACCTGCCCTATTTAATAAATTTATGCTCTTAATAATTATCTTCTAGAAGAGTTTGCAACAGCGCAAGACCATATAATCAAACCGAATGCGATTTTATTAATAAAGTCGGCTAAGTTGTAAATTGCGTTAAGTGAATTAGCATCTATTCCGGAAGTTAGGTAACCGAAAATGTAACCTAGCGGATAAATTGCCCATCCAATAGTAACGATCATTCTTAAAGATCCGAATGCAGTTACTAATGCTTTATTTCCAGATTTAGCTGCAACTTTGCCTGCCTCGCCTGAAAAGATTTCATAAAGAATGTAAATCCATCCTGCTATCCAGATTATAAAACCAAGTGTAGGATTGATGAATCCAGCTTGACCAAGATATCCACCGATTAACATTACTAAAGCACCAATTAAGATTCTCCAGAAAATGTTACCGTTAACTTTTTTTACTGCTGAAAGAATTAAATAAAACTCCACTAGCTGTAAAGGTATAGTAATAAACCAGTCAATGTATCTGTATACAGTCGGTGCATCGCCTATCTCAACCCATACTGATCTCAAGTACATGTAATGGATAAATGCTATACCAGTTACTAATCCTGCTACCGTTACCGATTTTCTCCAAGCCGCAGAAACATTGGACTGCTCTATAAAAAAAAACGCTGTAGCCGCCAACATACCCATTGAAATTAACCAGAATGTAATACCTGTAAAATCATCTGTTGCTAAATAGGCAGTAGCTGCATTAGCTGCTGTAGTTACTCCAACAAGAGCAAGTAAAGCTAAAGCTAACGTTTTAATTGTCTTCATAAAAAATTCCCTCAATAATTAATTTTTTAGTTTAAACTTAAACTGTGGGCAAAGCAGATGGTCTGTCCACTATTATTGTATTGGGTTAATAACAAATAAAAATAGTTTGTAGAAGACTTTTTTTTTCTTTAAAAAGTATTGATTTTGCTGAGATTTTAAAATTAAATACAACCCGATACATAAAATCGAATAAAATGACTTCAAAAAACAAATTGTTATGAAAAATAATTATAAAGAAATTTATGAAGATTCTATCAATAAGCCTGAAGAATTTTGGAAAAATATTTCTGAAGATGTGTTTTGGTTCAAGAAGCCAACAAAAATATTAAACAAATCTAAACCACCATTTTACAAATGGTTCGAAGATGGAGTGACCAATACATGCTATAATGCTTTGGACTATCATGTCGACCTAGGCAATGGAGAAAAAACTGCATTAATTTACGATAGTCCTATTACTGGCAACAAAGCAAAGTTCTCATTTAACCAATTAAAAGAAAAAGTTTCAAAATTTGCTGGTGCACTAGACAATCAAGGTATCAAAAAGGGAGATAGAGTTGTTATTTATATGCCGATGATACCCGAAGCAGTTGTTGCCATGTTAGCCTGCAGTAGAATTGGAGCAATTCACTCAGTAGTATTTGGAGGTTTCGCTTCAAATGAATTAGCAAGTAGAATTGATGATAGTAAAGCTAAAATTTTAATCACTGCATCATGTGGTTTTGAGCCGGGAAGAACTATAGAATACAGACCTTTGGTAGATGGCGCCTTAAAACTTGCTAAACACAAAATAGAAAGAGTCATCTTTTTTCAGAGAAAAGGTTGTGAAGTAAATCTTAATGCTCCATTAGAGATTGGTTGGGAAGAAGCATTAGTTAATGCTAAGAATAAAGATTGTGTTGAAATGGGATCAAATGATCTTGCATATATTTTGTATACCTCTGGAACAACAGGAGTTCCTAAAGGCATAGTTAGAGATATAGGCGGTCATATAGTAGCTCTTAAATGGACTATGAAGAATATCTATAACATCGAGTCAGACGATGTTTGGTGGTCAGCAAGTGATATTGGTTGGATTGTTGGTCATTCATATATTGTATACGCTCCTCTATTCAAAGGATGCACAACAGTATTATTTGAAGGCAAGCCAGTCGGAACCCCTGATGCTGGCGTATTTTGGAGAATGATTTCAGAATATAAAATAAAATCATTGTTTACTGCTCCAACTGCATTTAGAGCAATCAAAAAAGAAGATCCTGAAGGAAAATTCTTTTCAAAATATGATCTAAGCTCCTTCAAAACACTATTTCTTGCAGGCGAAAGAGCCGATCCAGATACAATAAAATGGGCAGAAAACTTGTTAAAAGTTCCTGTGATAGACCATTGGTGGCAAACCGAAACAAGCTGGGCGATAAGTTCAAATTGTACTGGGATAGAAATGCAAAAAACAAAATATGGATCAGCTTGTAAAGCAGTTCCTGGATATGATGTTAAAATAATTAAACCCGATCAAACTTTGGCTAAACCGAATGAAATGGGTGACATAGTAGTTAAACTTCCTCTTCCTCCTGGAACCTTTCCAACACTTTGGAATGCAGACAAAAGATATGAAGAAACTTATATGTCAAACTATAAAGGTTACTATCAAACTTATGATGCAGGACATATTGATGAAGATGGTTATATTTGGATCATGTCTAGAACTGATGACATAATAAATGTTGCAGGTCATAGATTATCAACAGGTGTAATAGAAGAGGTTTTATCAGAACACCAATCTGTTGCGGAATGCGCAGTTATTGGAATTAAAGATCAATTAAAAGGTCAATTACCTATTGGGTTAATTGCATTAAAAGCAGGTGTCACAAAAGATAATGAAACTATTTCAAAAGAATGCGTTCAAATGGTTAGAAATAAAGTTGGGCCAGTTGCAGCATTTAAAATTGCTATAGTTGTTAAAAGACTTCCAAAAACAAGATCTGGTAAAATCTTAAGAGGAACAATCAGAAAAATTGCCGATAAAGAAGAATACAAAATGCCGGCAACAATTGATGATCCTGCTATTTTAGATGAAATAAAACAAAATCTAATTGAAAATAAAATTTTGAATTAGTGATCAAAACTTATGTATTTCTGATCGGTGCAATCTTTTTTGAGGTAGCAGGAACAATGCTGCTTCCAGTAACAAAAAACTTTACCAAACTATTTCCAACGGTTGCTCTTGCAATATTTTATCTGTCTGCATTCTATCTATTAACATTTGTAGTAAACAAACTTCCACTATCAATTGTATATGCAACTTGGAGTGGTTTAGGAATTTTTACTATAGCTATACTTGGGTACATTTTTTACAAGCAAGCATTAAGTTGGCAGGCAATTCTGGGAATGTTTTTAATTGTGGCAGGTGTAACTTTGGTAAATATTTATTCTGGAAGAATTGTTTAAATACTTGAATAATTTTTAATCCAATGTTTGGCAATATCTACTCTTCTACAAATCCAAACACCTTTATGTTTTTGCACGTATTCAAAAAATTTTTTAAAGATTGAATTCTTCCAGGTCTCCCTATTAATCTGCAATGTAATCCTACTGACATCATTTTAGGACTTATTTTTCCTTCTTCATATAATACATCGAAAGAATCTTTTAAATAATTAAAAAAGTGATCTCCCGTGTTAAATCCCTGATTAGTTGCAAATCTCATATCGTTGTTATCTAAAGTGTAAGGAATAATCAGTAGTTTCTTTTTTCCTTTTTTTTCCCAATAAGGAAGGTCGTCTGAATACGAGTCGCTACTATAAAGAAACCCTCCTTCTTCCATAACTAAATCTCTAGTATTAGGACTGCTTCTGCCCGTATACCAACCAAGAGGTCTATTACCAAAAATATTTTTAATTGAATTAATGGCAAGTTTCATATGTTTCTTTTCTACATTTTTTGATACTTTTTGATAATCGATCCATCTCCATCCATGAGAGGCGACCTCATAATTGGCTCTTTTAATTGCATTACAAACATCCATATTTTTCTTCAAGGCCATTCCAACTCCAAAAATAGTGATTGGTATTTTTTTTTCTTGAAATAACTCATGAATTCTCCAAAAGCCTCTTCTTGAACCATATTCATAAATTGACTCCATATTCATATGGCGACCTTTAATGGATTTTGCTCCTATTATTTCTGATAAAAAAATCTCAGAAAATTTATCGCCATGTAAAACACAATTTTCTGCTCCTTCTTCGTAATTTAATACTATTTGTAGTGCTAATCTTGCGTTCCCAGGCCATCTAATTTTTAGCTTTTTTGAACCATAACCAACCAAGTTTCTTCTATATTTTTTGAACATAAAATTATTTTATTTAATATTTAATCATATTTGAAAAAAAATATTTTAAAATTTTATAGGTAAACCACTTGGTTCTCCAATAATTTTTCCGTTATCCATTTTTATTTTTCCTAAAATTATCGTAAAAACTGGAAAACCTTTTACCTTTTTACCATGAAATGGTGTCCACCCACATTTGCTTGCGATATGTTTATTATCAATAATGGTAACTTTATTCATATCAATCAAAGTTAAATCTGCGTCAAAATTTTCTTTAATATATCCTTTATTTTGTATGCCAAAAATTTTAACAGGATTTTCACAAATTAATCTTATTAATTGTTTAATAGTCAATTTTTCTTCATTTACATGATTTAACATAATAGGTAATAATGTTTGAACTCCCGGCATCCCAGATGGTGTATCAGGATACTGTTTGTCTTTTTTTTCCTTAAGATGAGGAGCATGATCTGAGCCAATTAGATCATTTATATTATTTTTTACAGCATACCATAATCTTTCTTGATGGCTATTTTCTCTAATGGGCGGGTTCATTTGAGCATATGTTCCTAGCTCATTATAGCAATCAGGAGCTGATAGAGTTAAATGTTGTGGAGTAATTTCAAAAGTCAAATTTCCTTTATTTTGATATAGAAAATCAACTTCTTCTTTAGTTGTGATGTGCAATATGTGAACTTTTTTATTATATTTTTTTGCAATTCTGACAATTTTTCTAGTAGATGAAATTGAACATTCAGGATTTCTCCAAATATTATGGGATTGAACATTCCCAATTTCTCTGAGTTTTTTTCTTAAATTTAAAATTTCCTCGTCTTCTGAATGGACTGATACAATTTTTGATGCATGCTTAAATACATTTTCAATATCTTTTTCTTTATCTACCAATAAATTACCAGTAGAAGATCCAGCAAATAATTTAATCCCACAACATCCAACTAAATTTTTTAAATCTGAGAGTTCTTTATAATTATCTGGCGTTGCACCAAAATAGAAAGCATGATTTGTGTACATTCTTCCTCTTGCCAAATTTAATTTTTTTTCAAATTCTTTTTTATTTGAAGTCGGTGGGTTTGTATTCGGCATCTCAAATACTGAGGTTATACCACCGAGTATTGCTGCCCTACTTCCTGTATTAAGATCTTCTGCATCTGTAGAACCTGGCTCTCTAAAGTGAACTTGAGTATCTATACAGCCTGGCAAAACAAGCAGGTTTTTTGCATCGATAATTTCTTTAGCCTCGGTATCAATATTTCCAACTTTAACAATTTTTCCATTTTTTATGCCTATTTCAACATTGTTGAAATCTTCCTGAATAAAACATTTTCCATTCTTTATTATTAGATCTAACATTTATAAAAAAAGTAATTATATTATTAATTAAGATCAATCAATTATGAAAAAAAATGATGTTTATATATTGGAGGATAGAGGCCTTCTTTATCTAAATGGCGATGATGTTAAAGAATTTCTACAAAACATCATTACAAATAATATTGAAAAAGTAACAAATGATATGAGCTGCTTTTCAGCTTTGTTAACTCCACAAGGAAAATATCTTTTTGATTTTTTAATAATTAAACATAAAGCTGGATACTTTTTAGACTGTGAAAAAAAAAATATTGATCAACTTTATAAACAATTAAATTTATATAAATTGAGATCTAAAGTTGAAATATTAAATCTCAGCAATGAATTTGTGGTAGCGGCATTAAGCAAAGAAAAGTTTTTAACTTTGGATAATTCTAAAGATCAAGAAGGATGGACAATAAAATTTCGTGAAGACCCAATTTTTTTAGATCCAAGATCCAAAAATTTAGGAGCAAGATTAATTATTAATTTAGAGAAGTTATATTTATCTTTAAAAAAACTAGAATTGAAAACAGCAAATGTCGAAGATTATTACAGACATAGTCATGAGCTTGGCATTTCTCAAATTGACAATCAAAATCTTCAAAATAAAATTTTCGGAATTGAATGTAATTTCGAAGAATTGAACGGTATAGACTTCAAAAAAGGATGTTATGTGGGTCAAGAAAATACTACAAGAATTAAACTTAAAGAAAAACTTAACAATAGACTTTTTGCAATCAAAGTTTTAGAGGGAAAAATTAATAGTGAAGAAATTATTTTAGAGGATAAAGAAATAGGAAAATTGCTTATTAATAATCAAAATCCTTTTGCTTTAATAAAATTTCAAAATAATAAATTTAATTTTGATGATATCTATAAATGTGGAAATGCAATAATTAAAGTTCAAAAACCTGAATGGTTATAGAACTATTTCACAAATTTTGATAAATCTGGTTTAAAGTAATTAGGTCCTTTCATCACTTTTCCGGCCTCATTATAAATTGGCTTACCATCAGTTCCTAATTTGCTCATGTTAGAATTTTGAACTTCATTAAAACAATCATCTAAATTTATTCCAAATGCGTGCCCTGCTCCATAAGTGACATATAATAAATCAGTTAAGGCATCGGCAACTTCTAACAAATCTTTTTTATCAATTGCTTCTTTAAATTCTGCAAGTTCTTCTTTGATCAAGTTATATCTTAAATCATTTATTTTCTCTGAACTAAATGAGGGTTTAGATTTAACTTCTTGCCCAAATATTTCCATAAATGTTTTTACTTTTTGAAAGTTTGTCATTTTACTCCTGTAAGAATTATTAAAACTAGTATATAAATAAATTACTTTAATTATTCAAATAAATGAAATTAAGAAAAGAATTTGATAGTATTGGTGAAATAAACGTTCCTGCAGATAAATATTGGGGAGCCTCAACACAAAGATCAGATAAATATTTTGATATTGGAAAGATTCTAGTTAATCCATCAATTATAAAATCGATTGCTATAATAAAAAGATCTGCTGCAATTGTTCATTCAAAAGATAAGTTAATTCCAAGTAAAATTGCTAAAGCAATAATAAAAGCATCAAATGAAGTTATATCTGGAAAGTTTGATGACAATTTTCCACTAAAAGTATGGCAGACTGGTTCCGGAACTCAAACAAATATGAATGTAAATGAAGTAATTGCAAATAGAGCTATCGAAATACTTGGAGGAAAAAAAGGATCTAAAAAACCAGTTCACCCAAATGATCATGTTAATAAATCTCAGTCCACAAATGATGTTTTTCCTACAGCAATGCATATTTCTATAGCAGCAGAAACAATAAAAAAATTATTACCAAATCTAAAATTATTAGAAGAAATATTAAAAAAAAAATCAAATGAATTCAAAAATATAGTAAAAATTGGAAGAACACATTTACAAGATGCAACTCCACTCACTTTAGGACAAGAATTTTCAGGCTATAATGAACAAATAAAAAAGAGTTTAGAAAGAATTAAATACTCTTTAAAGGACGTTTTGTATTTGGCGCAGGGAGGTACTGCTGTAGGAACTGGAATGAATACTAAAAAAAATTTTGATAAAAAAATTGTTAGAGAAATTAGCAAATATTGTAAAATATCCTTTAAACCGGCTCCTAATAAATTTTCAGAGTTAGCGGCACATGATGCGATAGTTAGCTTTTCTGGTGCGCTTAATTCTTGTGCGGTTGCTTTAATGAAAATTTCTAACGATATCAGATTTCTTGGATCTGGACCTAGGGCAGGTTATGGTGAATTAATATTGCCTGAAAATGAACCCGGATCTTCCATTATGCCCGGCAAAGTAAACCCAACACAATGTGAAGCAGTAACCATGGTTTGTGTAAAAGTTATTGGAAATCATACCGGTATATCAATTGCTGGCACACATGGACACTTTGAGTTAAATGTATTCAAACCACTGATTGCTTACAACATTTTACAATCAATTGATATAATGAGTGATAGTGTAAAAAATTTTTGCTTATATTGTGTTAAAGGTATCAAAGCCAACAAAACTAAGATTAAAGAACATTTAGATAATTCTTTAATGCTTGTAACGGCGCTAGCTCCAAAAATTGGATACGACAATGCTGCCAAAATTGCAAAAAAAGCATTAAAAAATAATACAAGATTAAAAGATGAGGCTATAAAATCAGGATTAATATCTGAGAAAGATTACGACAAATTTGTAGATCCAAAAAAAATGATTGGCCCGAATTAAATCAGGATTTTTTTTAAAATTGATTTAAGAATTTGAATATTTTTTATAATGTAAAATTCATTGTCTTTTTGGTCTTGATTGATTTTATTTATATGAATATTTGAAATTGAAATCTCATTATTATTAACATTTTTCATTAAATCAAAAAAAATTTTGTTTATTTTTCTAGTATTCTTGAAAGGTAATTGAAATTTTCTTGCAAATTCAACATTATTTTCTATTTCAAGTACATTACTTGAGCTAAATATTAATTCACCTTCTTTTTCATAGTATTTAAAATTAGAATTTATAATACCAACATCATTTATTTTAAAAATTGAGTTAATTATTACAATTGATTTTTCATCAAAAAGTAAATTTATTTTACCACTGTCTATTATTTCATTATCTAAATCATCTAAAATTAATGTCAATTTACCGCTTAGATTTTCTAAAAAATTTTCATCAGCATTAAATAAGTAATTTAAAAAATAATCTATTAGAAATTTAGAATTCTTATCAACTAAAGTAATTTGCATGTCAAAATAAAAAGGATTTAAACCAATATCTGAAAATATTTTAATTTTTTGTTTTTTTAGTTTAGAAGATGGCTTGATTAATATTCTATCTTTCTCGAATTTATATGTAATTCCAATATTTTCATTTAAATAAGTAACTAAACTATTTCCTAAATAATTGGATTCATCTTTAAAAGTAAAATTATTTGTTATTTTTAAATTTGGATTTTTAAATTTAATTTCGTTGAATGTTTTATCAGGAACATCATAAAATTTTTTCCAAGAAGATTTATATTCTATATCGAATATATTTCCGTTAATTAGTAGTTTTTTAACTTTATTTTTAATATCTATTAAATATTCCAAGCTATATATTGGTGATATTAAAATAATATTACTTTCTTCATCTAGATAAAAAAAATTACTTTCTTTAATTCTGATAGGTTTGTTAATTCTATTAAACATATGATCTCTAAAATCTTTAACATCTTTTTTTTTAAAATAAAAATTTGCTTTTTTAATTTCTAAATAATTCATTCTTATATTGAATTTTGAAA
This sequence comes from uncultured Pelagibacteraceae bacterium, assembly GCA_913052435.1. GTDB lineage: Bacteria > Pseudomonadota > Alphaproteobacteria > Pelagibacterales > Pelagibacteraceae > Pelagibacter. Next base: position 11,546 of record CAJXDV010000002.1, on the reverse strand, counting down.
ATATGTTTTGCATCGGTATAAATATTTTTAAATTGTTAATTTCTACAAGCATAGATTTTGAATTATTTTTATTTAAATCTAGCGTTGCGTTTTCAATTAACAAATGTGGTGCAGGCAGTATTTTGTAAGAAACTTTATCTTTAATTTCTAAATTAATCTTAAATTCCTTATAAAATTTATTTTCTATTTCATTTTCTAGACTTTCATAATTAAATAAAACTGGTAATGATAAAAATATAATTATTGAAAAAATTGCTATGATGGAAAATATTACAATTGAGAAAGTGTTAATCTTTTTTCTTTTCTTCATGGAAAATTAATATGGCTTATACTACAAAAAAATAAATGTTAAATTCAGAATATTATAATAATTTAAATGAAAATCAAAAAGAAGCCGTTTCCCACCTTAATGGTCCACTATTAATTGTTGCAGGGGCTGGTTCAGGAAAAACTAGAGTTTTAACTTCAAGAATTGCACACATTATTAGAAAAAATAAAGCATTTCCCAATCAAATATTAGCCGTAACATTTACAAATAAAGCGGCCAAAGAAATGCAAATAAGAGTATCAAAATTACTCAAAAAAGAAGCAACAGGACTACCGTGGCTTGGAACATTTCATTCAATAAGTGCTAAATTGCTTAGAAAACATGCTGCTGCAGTTGGACTTAAATCTAACTTTTCAATTATGGATCAAGAAGATCAGATAAAGTTAATTAAAAATATATGTAAAGCAGAAAATGTTGATATAAAAAAAATTTCACCTAAATATATTTTGGCAATTATTGATAAGTGGAAAAATAAAGGTTTCTATCCTAACGATGTAACTCTTAAGAGAAAAGATCCTTTAGAGAAAAATTTTTTAAATATATACAAAATTTATCAGCAAAAATTAATAGACTTAAATGCTGCAGATTTTAGTGACTTAATACTTCATACTGTAAAAATTTTCGAAAAATATAAAGATATATCTGAGATGTATTCAAAAAAATTTAAATATATTTTAGTTGATGAATATCAAGACACTAATTTTATTCAAAGTGAATGGCTTAAACATTTGGCAAAATATAATCAAAATATTTGCTGTGTAGGCGATGACGATCAATCAATTTACAGTTGGCGAGGAGCAGAAATTAAAAATTTTTTAGAATTTGATAAAATATATGAAAATACAAAAATAATTCGATTAGAGAAAAATTACAGATCTACACAAAATATTTTAAATGTGGCATCGAAACTAATTGAGAATAATCAAAATAGAGTAGGAAAAAATTTATTTTCTAATCAAGATGAAGGTGAATTAATAAGTTTAAATTGTTTTAGGAATGCAAAAGATGAGGCAATCGATATAGGTTCGGAAATCGAATTTCTTAAAAAAAAATACTCATTAAATGAAATGGCAATTTTAGTTAGAGCAATATTTCAAACGCGTGAATTTGAAGAAAGATTTCTAAAAGTAGGCATTCCATACAGAATAATTGGTGGTACAAAATTTTATGAAAGAGCAGAAATTAAAGACTGTGTTGCTTACTTAAGATCAGTTTATCAACCATTAGATGACTTATCTTTTGAAAGAATAATAAATGTTCCCAAAAGATCTATAGGAGATACAACAATCAAATTAATTAATGAATATGCAAAAAAAAGCTATCTTTCATTAGAAGCTTCATCAAGAAAATTAATTGAAGAAAATAAAATAAAACCTAAAACAAAAATTGGATTAAATTCTTTATTAAATTTTCTGGAAAAATGGAGAAATGATCTAAAAAACAAAACTAATCATAATAAATTACTGCAAATTATATTAGATGAATCTGGATATAGTGAAATGCTTAAAAATAAAAAAGATCTAGAAAATGAAAATAGATTAGAAAATATTAAAGAGCTTTTAAATGCTATGAAAGAATTTGATAACTTGGAAAGCTTTCTAGAACATGTTGCCCTTGCAACTTCGCTTGATCAAGACTGGAAGGGTGAAAAAGTAAACCTAATGACTATGCATGCTTCCAAAGGTTTAGAATTTGATATTGTTTTTCTACCAGGTTGGGAAGAAGGATTGTTCCCACATCAAAAAAGTATAGAAGAAAAAGGAGAAAACGGCCTAGAAGAAGAAAGAAGATTGGCCTATGTGGGAATAACCAGAGCAAAAAGATTGGCAAAAATCTCATTTTCAATGAATAGATATTATCAAGGTGATTGGATGGATAGTATGGCATCAAGATTTATTGATGAGTTGCCCGATGAACATGTAAAAAAAAAAAATAGCTTTACAGAAGAACAAGAAGAAGACTTTGAGTTTAATCAAGATATTGGCTTTGAAAATGAAAAAAGCAGCCCTGGTTGGATTAGATATCAGAAAAAATTAAAATGATAGATAAAATAAAAAAACTAATATTAAAAAAAAACATTGACGGATATCTAATTTCAAAAAATGATGAATATTTTACTGAATATTCAAAAATAAGTAATCTTAAATCGGTTTCAAATTTCTCTGGATCTGCAGGATTTGCGTTGATAATGAAAAATAAAAACTATCTTTTTGTTGATGGAAGATACACGCTGCAAGCAAAAAAAGAATCTGGAAAAAATTTTTATATTTTTGAAATACCACATGTTTTGCCAAAAAATATTTTTAATAAAACAAAGCAAAAACCATTAATTGGTTTTGACCCTAATCTTTCTACGTATAATGCTTTAAAAAATCATTTTGATAATACATGTATTTTATTACCTCTAAATAAAAAATTATTTGAAAAAGAAAATAATAAAAATTTAAATAATAATAAATTTTATAGTTTAAATGATGATATTGCTGGTGAAAATTCAAATTCAAAAATAACTAGAGTGTTAAAATTATTAGATAAAAAAAAAATAGAAAACTTATTTGTAAGTGCTGGTGAAAATGTATGTTGGTTATTAAATATAAGAGGAAAGGATCTTCCAAATTCTCCTGTGGCCAATTGTAGATTGATTTTAACAAAAGATAAAAGGTTATATTTTTTTTCTGATAAATATAAAATTTCAAATATTAAGAAAAAATTAAAAAGATTAAAAATATCTTTTCACGAAGAGAATGAATTTTTTGAAATATTAAGTTTAATTGAAAAAAAAGGTAACTTTTGTATTGATAACCAAACTTGTTCAGTCCTTAATGAAGAGTTGATTAATTCAAAATTTAACATTAAAGATAGAATTGATCCAATTTATTATTTTAAATCAATCAAAAATAAAATTGAAATTCGTAATATATTGAATTCGCATATTGAAGATGGTGTAGCTTTAACCAAATTTTTATATTGGATTAAGAATTGTAAAATAAATAATATCACCGAAAGATATGTTGAAAATAAATTAGAAAATTTTAGAAAAAAAAGTAATAATTATTTATATCCAAGTTTTAACACTATTGCTGGATCGGGTCCTAATGGTGCAATCATTCATTATAGATCAACAAAAAAATCAAATAGAAAATTAAATAAAAAAGAATTATTATTATTAGATTCTGGCGGCCAATATAAGTGGGGCACTACTGATGTTACCAGAACTATTTGCTTTTCAAATGCATCTGCAAAAACAAAAGATTTATTTACCAGAGTTCTTAAAGGTCATATAGCAGTTGCTTTAAGTAATATAAATAATCAAACCACTGGCGAAGATATCGATAAAAAAGCAAGAAAAAGCTTAAAATCTATTGGTTTAGATTACCGTCATGGTACAGGTCATGGAGTAGGGTTTTTTTTAAATGTTCACGAAGGTCCACAGAGTATATCTCGAAATAATAAAGTTAAATTGGTTGAAGGAATGATATTAAGCAATGAACCTGGATTTTATCTTGAAAATAAATTTGGCATCAGAATTGAAAACTTAGTTTTTATAAAAAGAAATGATAAAAAGCTTAATTTTGAAAACCTAACTTTCGCTCCAATTGATAAAGATTTAATTAATTTTAAAATGTTAACAAAAAAAGAAAATGATTACTTATTTAAATATCATTTAGAAGTTTACTCAAAAATTTCTCCTTTCTTAAATAAAAATGAGAAAAAATGGTTAGCTAAATTAGTTTAGTAATTTATACCACTCATCTTGAGATAATATTTTTATACCCAGCTGTTTTGCCTGTTCAATTTTTTTATTAGTTGGTTTTTCACCAATAACTAAAAAATTTAATCTTTTGTTAACTGTACTAACAATTGAACCAGAATTTTGTTCTACCAATGATTTGGCTTCTGCTCTACTTAGATTTCTTAATTTTCCTGTAAACATAAAATTTTTGTCTCTAAGTTTTCCTTTTTTATTAATTGCTCTTTTTTGAATAGTTAAAATTTTACTTAATTTTATAAAAATATCATAATTTGTTTTATTTTCAAAAAATTTTTTTATAGATTTAATTTGTGTATCACCAATTCCATCAATATTTAAAAATTGATCAAAATGTTTCTTGTCTACTAATTCTAAAAAATTCTTTGTTGATTTAACGTAATCAGCAATTAATTTTGCATTTTCAATTCCAATATGTCTAATTCCAATTGAGTAAATAAATTTCTCTAATGAAACTGTTTTAGACTTTTCGATTGAATATTTTAAATTTGAAACCGATAAATCTCCCCATCCGTCTAAATTTGATATTTTATTATAATCTAAACTAAAGATATGTTGTGGTAATCTAATTATTTTCAAATCCCAAAATTTTTCTACAACTTTTTTCCCCCATCCATCAATATTTAATGCTTCTTTTGAAATAAAGTGTTTTATTTTTTCAATTGCAATTTTTTCACAATCATAACCTTCGTTGGTGCATCTTCTAACTGCATCAAATTTATTTGTTACATTATTAAATTCTTTCTCTGTTTTAGAACCGCAAGAAGGACATATTGTTGGAAAAACAAATTTTTTAGAATTATTTTTTCTTTTTTTTATATCAACCTCAATTACATGTGGAATAACGTCTCCCGCTCTTTCTACTTTAACTGTGTCTCCTACTCTTATATCTTTTCTTGTAATTTCATCTTCATTGTGAAGCGTTGCATTAGAAACAATTACTCCACCAATATTTGCTGGTTTTATTTTTGCAACTGGAGTTAGAGCGCCCGTTCTGCCAACCTGAACTCCAATATTTAATATTTGTGAATAAGCGCTATTAGCTGAAAACTTATGCGCTATCGCCCATCTTGGAGCATTTGATGTAAAACCAAGTCTTTTTTGTAATTTTAAATCATTAATTTTGTATACTAAGCCATCTATATCGTACTCTAATTCAAACCTTTCATTTTCAAATTTTTTATGAAGTAAAACTAGTTCTTTAATATCTTTGATAACTTTGTTGTATTTGCTTGTTTGAAATCCCCATTTTTGTAATGCTTTTAAAAAATCAGATTGATATTTAAATATATTGTTCTGAATAAAGCCATAAGTATAAGCAATAAAATGTAAGGGAATTTTTTTTGTTTCTTCTGGGTTTTTTTGTCTTAATGAACCTGATGCTGCATTTCTAGGATTTGCAAAATTATTTTTTAATTCTTTAAAGTTCTTTTTTTTTATAAAAACTTCTCCTCTAATTTCTATATCTTTTGGAAAGTTTTTATCTTTAACGGCATGAGGTATATCTTTAATCGTTTTTAAGTTTTCTGTAATTAACTCTCCTTCTGTGCCATCTCCTCTTGACACGCCAGTCTTAAGATTTCCATTTATATAAGTTAGTGACGCAGATATACCATCAATTTTAGGTTCAACGCTGTACTCTAATTCAATATCATTATTTAAATAATTTATTATTTTTTTTTCAAAATTAATTAAATCTTCTTCATTAAATGCATTTGATAATGACAACATTTGAACTCTGTGTTTTGATTTTAAAAAATTTCTAGATGGTTTAAAACCAACAGTTGTAGATGGTGATAAATTATTTCTTAAATATTTATATTTTTTTTCAAGATTAATTACTTCAATTTTTAATAAATCATAATCTTTATCTGATATAGTTGGAGAACTTTCCTCGTAATATAACTTATTATGTTTGTGAAGTTCCTTGATTTTATTTAAATAATCTTGTTTTATTTTTTTATTGCTCATAAAAATAATTTTTATTTAAAAATTTCTTTAAACTTTTTTAAAATAGAATCTCTTTTATTAGTATTTTCTTTCTTTGAAAGTTTTTTATAATCTCGATTGAAAATTTTATAAGTTTCCTCATACCACCTGCTTGATTGATAGTTATAACCTAGTAGAGAAGCATATTTTTTTGATTCATCGATAAGTCCCAACTTATAATGCAATTCAACTAATCTAAGTAAAGCTTCCTCTACAAATATTGTGTCTTCGTAATCAATTATAACTTTTTTGAACCTATTTATTGCAGGTATCCATTTTTCTCTCTGAACATAATATCTTGCTATATACATCTCTTTTGATGCTAATATTTCTTTAATCAATTCTAGTTTAAATTCGGAATCAATTGCAAATTCAGTATTTGGATATTTATTAATTACAATATTAAAATATTTTTGAGCTTTAAGAATTTCATTGTGATCTTTTGTTTCATCTACAATTTGATCATAATGACAAAGTGCTAATAAATAATAAGCATAATTTCTTCTTGGATGATTTTTATACTTATCTAAAAATCTCTCTAACTCAAGAATTGCGTCGCTATAATAAAGTTGAGAAAAATATGCATAAGCCGCCATTAAGGAAGATCTTGGCGCCCAGACTGATTGTGGATACAGAAGCTCTGCTTCATTGAATTTTTTTGCCGCATATATTGCATCACCCCTATCTAGCTCTTTAAGTCCATCATAATAAGCCTCGATCATTTGTGCTTCTAAATTTTTTTCAGTAATTATTGAAACTTTTTCTTTTTCTTTAGAACATGATGAAATCAAAATTATTAAGACTAAAAAAAAATATCTCAAAGACAATTTCATTATTAAACTTTAGCAGAATTTTATTAAAATTCTAATTATTATGCGATAGATTTCAAATAATTAGTATAAGCAAAAGAATGTGGTAAATTTTTGCCTTTAATTTCTATTAATGAATAATTTCTTTTATCGCTAAAGAGTTTATTAAGAAGCTTGTTTGTCAAACTATGTCCTCCTTGGGAACATAATACTGAACCAATAATTTTATAACCTGACAAATATAAATCTCCCATACAATCTAAAATTTTATGATTTACGAATTCATGTTCATTTCTTAGTCCACCATCATTCAAAATAGAATTACCTTTGACAATCACGGCATTTTCTAAACTTCCACCTTTGCCCAAACCTAAAGCTTCTAACTTTTTAATATCTTCGTAAAGACAATAAGTTCTAGAATTAAATATGTCAGTTAGATTATCTTCAAGAATATTAATTTTATTTCTTTGTGTTTTTATTAATGAATTTTCATATTTTATTTCAAAATCAATGTCCATTGTTACGTTAGACTTATTTATTGAAATAAATTTATTTCCCTCTTCAACTTGAACGTCTTTTTCTACCTTAATTAATTTTATTGGAGAGTCACTTATTCTATATCCGGCCTCTATAATTAATTCGACAAAATTTTTAGCAGATCCATCTAAAGCTGGAACTTCCTGCGAATCTAGTTCAACGATTGCATTATCGATACTCAATCCATAAAAAGCGGCCATCAAATGTTCAATTGTTGATACTTTAACTCCATACTCATTAGATATAGCAGTGTAAAGTGTTGAGTCGGAAACATTTTTAAAATTTGGAATAACAATGTTATTTTTTTTTAAGTCAACTCTTTTAAAAACAATTCCAGAATTTGGTGAGGATGGTAAAATCTCGAGTTTAACATTTAATCCTGAGTGAATACCAATTCCTTCGACTGATATTTTTTTTGAAATTGTTTTTTGCGTTAAAATAGACATTGAGTCCTTATACAAAAGGTCAAAAATAAGAGATATACAACTATTGTTACAACAAAATACAATTATCTTGAGAAAAACTTGAAAAATTTCTCAAAAAAACCTTCTTTTTTAAGAACTTTACCAACCATTTGAATTTCATTTTTTTTCCAATTTTCATTAAATTTTAATCCTGCATTACAAATTTCTAAATCTGTTTCCTCATAATAACTAATTTCTTTAAAGTTGTGTTTGTCGTCTAAATGAAATGAATTTTTGTTAAATAATTTTGATCCATTTCCTATCAGAGTAAGTGTTGAATTTGAAGAATCTTTAAAATCATTCAAAATATTTGCATTTTTAAAAACTAATTCAATAATTTCCTCTATCCTAGCAAGAACTACTTTTTTTAATAGTTCTACTGAAATATTTTTTTCTAATATTTCTTTCGTTAAACTGTTGTTCTCATAATTAATATTTTCATCATAAGAAAATTCTATCTCAGATTTATTAAAGCTTTTTTTTATATTTTCAGACTCTTCAATATCTAATTTTAAAACATGAGAAATATCTTTTGATATATGATTGCCACCTATTGGAATACTATTAATAAATTTTAATTTTTTATTTTCAAATAATGTTAAAGTACTTCGCTCCCATCCAATATCAAGAAAGTTTATAAAGTTGCTTTCTTTAAAATAATTAATATAGCTAAAAGATTTAGCATAGCTGGAACAATAAAAATTTATTATCTGTAAATTATTTTTTCTAATAATATTTGTAATTTTATTATATATTTTTTTTGGCAAACATATAAATTTAATTTCAATTATTATTGTTTTTACTTCTAAATCTTTTTTTGGATTGATTAGAAATTCTTTTCCATCTATAATGTATTTGTCTGTAATAAAATGAATTATATTGTCTTTAATATAATTATTTTTAATTAATTGAATAGCTTCTAAAATTAGAGAAGAATTTATGTCATTAAAATATACTTTTTGATCAAAATCTTTTTTTATTGATAAATCAATAGAAAAAATCTCTGGAGAGTCATATAATACAATGATATTTTCAAGATGATCAGAAATTTTTTTTTCTGCATCCTTGATTATAAAATCAATTGATTTTGAATATTCGTGAGAGTTTTCTTTATCAAAAATGTTCTTTGAAGTTGAATAAACATGATTAAGCCTTTCGTTAAAGACTCCTAATCTTAAATTGGAACGACCCAAATCTAATATTGTTGAATAATTATTTTTCTTCATGATCTAAAACTACACGTCTTGGTATTCTCAAATCAATAATTTTTACTGAATTAAGTTTATGACTGTCATTTAATTTAGTATAAATTTCCAGCGATTTAGAAATATTTTTTGCAGGTAGCAAAATAATCAAACCATTTTTATTTTGTAAATCCCATCTTTTGCTTTGGTGATAGAAATATTTTTCTATTTTATTTAATTCTATTTTTTGTTTTAATAGAATATTCTGTAGTTTTAAAAATTCTTTAATTGAAAATTTACCAAAAACCATAGGTAATTTTTTTTTATTTTTTGTTTCGATTGCCGGTGTAAACTTTTCATTGGTGCCAATATAAAATTTTTCTCCATTTATAAATGTTGTGCCTAAAAATTTTGTTTTTTTAGTGTTAATAATTAGTTTGGAAGGTAGAATTTTCTGGATATTAAAATCTTCTAAAAAATTAAATTTACTTAAAGCAAGAAAAATTTTATTTTTCTCTATAAAAAATATGTTTTTATCAATAAAAATTTGTAATTCACTTCTTAAAAGATTTCGCTCCTTTTCACTAAGTCCTTGAATTTCAATGGAATTTATTAAATTTTTATTTTTGAATATCTTTATTATATTAAAATTAAAACTAGTACTTAGAAAGAGTAATATTAATAAATAAAAATATATCTTTTTTTTATTTATTGATCGATGCATCATATATAATTCTTTGTATTAATTTTTTAAAACTAATATTGTTATATCTTGCTATTTCTGGAACTAATGAAAGAGATGTCATGCCTGGCTGTGTATTAATTTCTAACAAATAGAATTTATTTTTATAAAATCTAAAATCTGATCTTGTTACTCCTCTGCATTTTAGAAGATTATGGGCCTTTAGGGCAATATTTGTAACTTTATCGTGATTTTTTTTACTTATTTTCACTGGAATTATATGTTCAGTTTTTGCTTTTGGGTTGTACTTTGCCTCATAATCATAAAATTTTCTTTTTGGTTTAAGTTCAATTGCTCCAAGTTTTTCTTTGCCCAGAATTGCAACCTGTATTTCCCTTCCTGGAATATATTTTTCAATTAATATTTCTCCATAACTTTTAAGTTTTATTATATTTATTATAAAATTTGATTTATTACATATAAAAACATTTACACTGGAACCTTCGTTTATTGGTTTAATTACTACTGGAAAATTTAATTTTTTTTGTACTTTTTGAATAATTTTTTTTTTTTCAAAATTTTTTTTAAAAATAAATTTAATATATTTTGGAGTTAAAATTTTGTTTTTTAAAAATATTTTTTTTGATAATTCTTTATCAATTGCCAAAGACGAAGAAAGAACACCGGAATGTGTATATTTTATTTTTTCAGATTCTAATATTGCTTGTATATATCCATCTTCGCCGTATCTTCCATGCAATAAATTTAAAACTAAATCTGGTTTATATAATCTTAATTCTTTTACAAAATTACCATCTGGTTCTTTGATTTTAAGTTTATATTTTTTGTTTTTTTTTAACTCTTTCAAAACACTCTTGGCAGTCAAAAGACTTATTTCTCTTTCGTTGGAATATCCACCTGCAACTATAAGAATTTTTTTCATTATTCAGCAATTACAATTTCAAGATTTATATTTATTCCTGTTTTATCTTTAACTTTACTTTTTACATTATCAATTAATTTCTTCATATCGTCATATGTTGCATCCTTTTTATTTACAAAAAAATTTGCATGTTTGTCTGAAATTTCAGCATCACCAAATTTTAATCCTTTGGGAATAGAATCTTTTATCAATTGCCAAACTTTTTTATCTGTTTGATCGATTGGGTTTTTAAATGTACTTCCTCCGGTTTTAATTTTTGTTGGTTGAGCCTGTTCCTTTTTATTTTTAAGTTGTTCCATGTAGTTTTCTATTTCAATATTATTTTTTTTGGATCCCTTAAATGTTGCACTTAAAAAAATAATCTCCTTTGGTAAATCTGTATTTCTATATTTAAAATTTATTTTATTAGCAGGTATTGTTATAACTTTTCCATTAAAATTAATTGCTTGAACTGAGATTAATATATCTCTAAATTCTTTACCAAAACAACCGGAATTCATTCTTATACCTCCTCCAACCATGCCTGGAATGCAGGATAGAAACTCCAATCCACTAATATAATTATCTTTAGCAAACTCAGATAATTTTTTTTGTGTTGTGGCTCCGCCAGCCACAATCTTATCTTCGTTTAATATTGATATATTAGAAAAGTTTTTGCCTAGCTTAATAATTGTTCCTTCATAAGTATTATCTTTGAATAAAACATTAGACCCCGCGCCCAAAATAAATATTTTAGTTCTCCTAGAATAAATTTTAAGAAAATCAATTAATTCCTTAAGTGATTGAGGTTTAAAAAATATCTTTGTTTTTCCACCAATATTAAACCAGTTTAAATTTTTAA
>CAJXDV010000001.1 GCA_913052435.1 uncultured Pelagibacteraceae bacterium | reverse complement strand
TATCCTTAGCTTTTTTTGCTATTTTTATGGCCGTTAACCATTTTCTTTTTTCTAATGCTTTGAATGCAGCTTTAGATATTTTAAAATCTTTTTGTGATACCAATGATGACTTATAAGTTGATTTAACTGTTTTTTTTTTAAAAACTAGGGGCTTTTTTTCTGGGTAAATAATTATTTTATCTTCTGTTTTAGCAATTTTAGTTTTTTTCTTTATCATTTGAGGTTTTTTTTCTGGATAAATTACTTTTTTTCTAGCTGTGTCAATTTTTGTTTTCTGATCAATAACTGGCTTTGATTTTGGAAGTAATGATTTAGCTGTAACAACTTGCGATACTAAAAAGACAGAAAATAATAAAGGCACTACATAAAGTTTACGCAGATTTTTCATAAATTTTTAGATGAATATGTTTTTTAAAATATGTTATAAAGACTTATGTTTAAAGGATCAATTGTTGCCTTAATAACTCCATTCAAAAATAATGAACTTGATGAAGATTGTTATGTTTCACTGATACACCACCATTTAAGTAATGGCACTTCTGGCCTAGTTCCTGCTGGAACTACTGGAGAGTCGCCCACATTGAGTCATGAAGAACACGAAAGAGTTATAGAATTATGTGTAAAGGAATCAAAAGGAAAAATTCCCGTTATTGCAGGCACCGGATCAAATTCAACCGAAGAAGCAATTTCTTTAACAAAATATGCTGAAAATATTGGGGCGAGTGCTGCATTAGTAGTTACTCCTTATTATAATAAACCAACACAAGAAGGTTTGTATCAACATTTTAAGGCTATTAATGACAACTGTTCAATTCCAATAATTATTTATAATATTCCTTCACGTTCGGTTGTAGATATGAGTGTTGATACGATGGCAAGACTTTTTGAATTAAAAAATATAATTGGAGTAAAAGATGCCACCGGAGATTTGAACAGAGTTGGCTTGCAAAAAAAGAAAATGGGTCCTGATTTTATTCAATTATCTGGAGAAGATGGAACAGCACTAGAATTTAATTCCCGAGGTGGAGTTGGTTGTATTTCAGTCACAGCAAATGTTGCCGCAAAACTTTGTTCTGAATTTCAAAGAGCTTCATTAGAAAAAAATAATAGCAATTTATTAGCAAAAGCAAATGAAATAAACAATAAATTGATGCCACTCCACAAATCTTTGTTCATTGAAAGCAGTCCAAGTCCCGTCAAATATGCTGCTAGTTTATTACATTTATGTTCAGAAGAGGTTAGATTGCCTTTGGTTAAAATTACGGAAGATACAAAAAAAGTTGTAAAATCTGCAATGTCTTTTGTAAACTTAATTTAGTTAATGAAACAAAGAACCAAAAATGGTTTAAAAATAATTTCTAATAATAGAAAAGCAAGATTTAACTATTTTTTTAATGAATTTTACGAAGCGGGAATAGTGCTCAAAGGTTCCGAAGTAAAATCACTAAGAGAAGGAAAGGCTAATATTTCAGAATCATACGCAATAGATAATGCTGGTGAAATATTTTTACTTAATTCTCACATTCCTTCTTATAAAGAATCTAGTTATAACAATCATGATCCCAGAAGAAATAGAAAACTACTACTAAATAGTCGTGAAATTAAAAAGCTTATCGGAAGAGTTAATCAAGAAGGATTTACGTTAATTCCGACAAAGTTATATTTTAAAAAAGGGAAAGCTAAAATAGAAATTGCAGTAGCTAAAGGTAAAAAACACCATGATAAAAGACAGACTATAAAGAAAAGAGATTGGAATAGAGAAAAAGCAAGATACTTCAGAAAAAGCAGTTAATCAAATATGGTTATTCTTTCATTAGGATCTAATTTGCCCTCTAAATACGGGGATAAATTTGAAAATTTAAAATATGCAATCTCTCTTCTTGAAGATAGTGATATTTTATTGGATAAAAAGTCTAGTTTTTACGAAACTCCTTCCTATCCTGATAAAAGTAAACCAAAATTCGCTAATATGGTTATTTCAGTCAAAACTAGTTTATCCCCAGTAAATTTGATGACAATTATAATTGATATTGAGAAAAAATTAGAAAGAATAAGAAGAAATAAAAATGATCCTAGAACGTGTGATATTGATATTATTGATTATAAAGATCAGATAATAAAAATTAAAAATAATAATTTTTATTTAGAGATACCTCATAAAAGCCTTGTTTCAAGAAATTTTGTTTTATATCCTTTACAAGAAATATTGCCTAATTGGAAACATCCTAAAACTAAAGAAATTCTAAGTGTATTAATTAATAAACTTAATGAAGAAGACAGAAAATCTATATTAAAGATAAATAAAAATTGATATAATCAAAAAATGCTCAATCAAGAAGATTTAATAAAAAAAATAAAAAATTATAACAAATTTTTAAATCTCGAAACTTTATCTAAGGCTTATACTTTCGCTCTAAATGCTCACAAAAATCAAAAAAGGGATTCTGGCGACCCCTATTTAACCCACCCGATTGCTGTGGCTGATATATTGACCGACTTGAAGCTTGATAGTGCTACTATTGCCACTGGGTTACTTCATGACACTATAGAGGATACTAAAGTTACATATAAAGCAGTTGAAAAAGAATTTGGAAAAGAAGTAGCAGATTTAGTGGATGGTGTTACAAAAATTTCTGCACTAGAAGACAGAATCATTGAAAATTCTAAAGCAGAAAATATTAGAAAACTTATTCTTGCCACTTCAAAAGATATAAGAGTTTTAATTGTTAAGCTCGCAGATCGACTTCATAATATGAGAACCCTAGATTCTGTTTCTGATGAAAATAGAAGAGAAAGAATTGCCAGGGAGACGATGGAAATATATGCACCACTTTCTGACAGAATGGGAATGAATTATATAAGAGATGAGTTAGAAGATTTATCTTTTCAAAAATTAAATCCTGAAGCAAGAAATCTTGTAGTAGAAAGACTTTTAATAAACAAAAAAAATAGGGAAAATAATTTCAAAGAAATATCAAAAGGTTTTAATAAAGTTTTAAAAAAAAGTGGGATAATTGCAAAAATAGTTGGACGTGAAAAAACTCCTTTTTCAATTTGGAAAAAAATGCAAACAAAAAGAGTATCTCTTGAACAACTTACCGACATCATTGGTTTCCGTATTATAGTTGATGATATTGAAACTTGTTACAAAGTCCTTGGCTTATTTCACAGTAATTGGTCTACAATACCTGGGGGGTTTAAAGATTACATATCAACACCAAAAATCAATAATTATAAATCAATACATACAGCTGTAATAGGACCAAATAAAGAGAGGGTAGAAATACAAATTCGTACTTATCAAATGCATGAATTTGCCGAAAGAGGAATTGCTTCTCATTGGATATATAAATCATCAGAAAAAGTTAGTCACTTGGCACTAAAAGAATATGATTGGCTAAGAGACCTTGTGGAAATTATGGAAAAAGATTCAAATCCAGAACATTATTTAGAATATACAAAATTACAAATGTTTCATGATAATGTTTTTTGTTTTACCCCAAAAGGTGAAGTTATCAAATTGCCAAAAGGCGCAACACCCATAGACTTTGCTTATGCAGTACATACAAGAATTGGTGACACTTTAACTTCATGTGAAATTAACGGAAGAGGCTCACCATTACAATCTGCATTAAAAAATGGTGACTTGGTTAAAATTATAGGTTCAAAAAATGCTTCACCATCTTTAAATTGGATATCATATGCCAAAACAGGAAAAGCTCGAGCCTCTATAAGAAGATTTTGGCAAATCAAAAAAAATATTTATCAAAAAACTGATAAAAAATATGTTAGTAGTTTATGCATAAAAATACCCGACATACCTGGAAAATTAGGTGAAGTAAGCAGTTTAATTGGATTTCATGAAAACAATATAGCAAATATGGAAATCATATCAAAAAAGACAGATTATTTAGAATTTATTTTTGATATACAGATTAATGATTTAAAAAATTATAGAAATTTAATAAGTGAACTTAAATTAAAAGACTATAAATTTAAAATTATAAGACACAGGAAGAAGGATGCTTTCTTACAGCGAATCTTTAAGAATTTTAAAAGAAACCGAAGCATTACTTGAAGGTCATTTTATACTTTCGTCGGGTCTACACAGCAATCGATATGTTCAATGTGCTAAATTGTTAAGCCTCCCCAAGAAGGCTGAAATTGTATGTGTTTCATTAGTCGAAAAGATTAAAAGTAATTTTGGTAAAATTGATATTGTCTTATCACCTGCTATAGGTGGAATTGTGGTCGGTTATGTAATAGGCAAACATTTAAATGCACAAACTATTTTTGCTGAACGAGTAGAAGATAAATTAAGTTTAAGAAGAGGTTTTTCTATACCAAAAGACAGCAAGGTTCTTGTTGTCGAAGATGTAGTTACTACTGGCAAATCTGCTTTAGAATGCTCCAAAATAGTAATTGAGAATGAAGCCAGATTAATAGGATACGCATGTATTATAGACAGATCTAATAATGAACTTCTAATTAAAGATAGAATCATTTCCCAAATTAAAATTAATATACCGGTTTATGATGAAAATGATTTACCCAATGATTTAAAAAAAATTACTGCTGTAAAACCAGGCAGTCGGAATTTAGCCGAATGAATAAAATTAGACTTGGCGTAAACATTGATCACGTTGCCACTGTTAGAAATGCTCGCGGTGAATCATATCCCGATCCTCTTAGGGCGGCCATATTGGCGCAAAAAAGTGGAGCAGATTCAATTACAATACATTTAAGGGAAGATAGAAGACATATTAAAGATAGCGATTTAAAAAAAATAAAAAAAAAGCTTAAAATTCCATTAAATTTAGAAATGGCACCAACTAAGGAGATGTTAAATATAGCGATTAAGAATAAACCCAATTATGTATGTATCGTTCCAGAAAAAAGAAAGGAAATTACAACAGAAGGCGGTTTGAACGTTAAAAAAAATAAAAAAAACCTAAAAAGAATAATTAATGAATTAAAAAAAAGGAAAATTAGGGTAAGCTTATTTGTAGAGCCACAAGTTTCAGATATAAGATTATCGAAAATATTAGGAGCTAATTGTGTCGAACTTCACACAGGTAAATTTAGTAATTTATTTCATAAAAATAATAGAATTAATTTATCACTTATGAATTTAAAAAAATCCGCAATTTACGCGAAGCAACTAGGATTAGAAGTACATGCTGGACATGGTTTAACTTATAAATCGGCGCATCATGTAGCAAAAATTAAAAGTATTTCCGAATTAAATATTGGTCATTTTATCATCTCGGAATCTTTGTTTGTGGGTATGACTAAATCAATTAAAAGATTTAGAAAAATCATAAATAAATAAAATGAAAATTTTTGGCATTGGAACAGATATAATAAACATTAAAAGAGTTGAAAAATCTTTAAAGATTTATGGCAACAAATTTAAAGAAAATATTTTTTCAAAAAATGAAATTGCTTACTGTGAAAGAAAAAAGAATCCAAGCGCATTTTATGCAAAAAGATTTGCTGCCAAAGAAGCTTTAAGTAAGGCTCTGGGCACCGGCATAAGAAAAAATATAAAATTTAAAAATATCGAAGTGCTTAATGATCATTACGGAAAGCCATCTATTAAACTAATAGGACCAGTCGATAAATATCTTAAGCTTAAAATTAAAAAAAGAAAATATAACATATTTTTGTCTATTTCTGATGATAAACCTTGGGCTCAAGCTACTGTCGTAATTTCTTATAATTGATGCAAAAAAAAATTATAGAAAATATAAAAACAATTTTTTATGCACTAATAATCGCTTTGATTATTAGAAGTTTTCTTTTTCAGCCATTTTACATACCTTCATCTTCAATGGAACCAAATCTGTTGGTTGGTGATAGACTGTTTGTTTCTAAATATTCGTATGGATACAGTCGTCATTCCTTGCCTTTCAGTCCAAATTTTTCAAACAATAGATATTTTAGCAAGACTCCCGTAAGAGGCGATATAATAGTTTTTAAAACTCCGGCTGATAACAGGACCGATTATATAAAAAGATTAATCGGACTTCCTGGAGACACTTTCCAAATTATTGACGGTGATTTTTATTTGAATGACAAAAAAATTCAACGCATAAAAATTAATAATACTGAAAAAATTTATTGTGGTAATAAAATAATAAATGTTAACGCATATGAAGAAACGCTTCCAAATAATAAAAAATATTTGGCCGTTTATAGAAAGGAGGGAACAATGCTAAATACAGATAAATTTATAGTGCCAAGTAATCATTATTTTTTTATGGGAGATAATAGAGATTGTTCAAAGGATAGCCGTTTTTTAGGTAGCGTTGGTTATGTTCATTTTAATAATCTTGTCGGTAGGGCTAGTTTAATTTTTTTCTCTAACGATAAGCAAAAAGGTGGCTTTATTAAATTTTGGAAATGGAATAAAAGTTTACGAATTGAACGTTTTTTTAAAAAAATACAATGAGATTGAACATAGCTAAAATTGAAAAGAGATTGAAAATTAAAATAAAAAATAAATTTCTAATTACTACAGCACTAACACATAAAAGCGCGAACAAAGAAATAAATAATGAGAAATTAGAATTTTTGGGTGATAGGGTAATAGCCTTAATTTTTGCAAGAAAATTATTTGATTTATATCCAAATGAACCAGAGGGTATATTAGATAAAAGATTTGCAAAATTAGTTAATAGAAACACGTGTGCTTCAATATCTTGGGCAATTGGCATCAAAAATTTTATTATAATGGGGCCACAAAAAAAAAATATTACACCAAAAGATGAAAAAATTTTAAGCGACGTATGTGAGGCTTTGATTGGCGCCATTTATCTTGATCGAGGATATGAATATGTTAAAGAATTCGTTTTAAGACTTTGGAATAAAGAAGTAAAAAAATCACATATTACAATTCTTGACTCAAAAACCAAATTACAGGAATATTCACTTAAACTTTATAAAAAACTTCCAGTTTACCGTCTATTAAATTTGAAAGGACCCAGACATAATCCAACATTTAAAATTTCTGTTTTGATTGATGGATCTAATCAATTTATAGGATTTGGAAAATCCAAAAAACTGGCAGAACAAGATGCTGCTGACAAACTAATAAAAGCTTTAAATATAAGATAAATATGTACTGGCAAGACGAAGGTTATTTATTATCCAAAAATAATTTTAACGAAAATTCAATTATCATTGAAACTTTTACTTTAAGACACGGAAAGTGCTCTGGAATAGTATATGGAGGGTCTTCAAGAAAGCAAAAGAGATTTTTTCAAGTAGGAAATAAATTATTATTAAATTTTAAGTCGAAAAATGAAAACAAAATAGGATATTTTAATACAGAACTTTTTAAAGCAATATCTCCATCTTTTTTTGACGATAAAAGAAAAACCATTTGTTTATTATCAGCATGTACATTTCTAAAAATTCTATTACCCGAAAGACAAATTAATACAAAAATTTATAGTTCATTTGAGAAAATGTTAGATTTTTTTAATTCTGTCGATTGGATAAATCGCTATATTTATTGGGAGTTATTTTTGATTAAAGAATTAGGTTATGAAATAGATTTTAATAATAATAAGAAAAATACAAATGCAGCAAACGTAACTATTGAAATAAATGGCAAATATTTCAAAATTCCAAATTTTTACCTAAAGCAGAATGTAATCAAATTTTCAAAAAAAGACACTAAAGAGGCGTTGCAATTTAACAAAAACATTATTTTAGAAAATTTTGTTTTGCCAAATCATCTTAGTTTTCCTATTTCAAGAAATATTTTAGAAAAATATTATATTTAACAACCATGGAACTTTTTAAAAGGTCTTTATTAAAAACAATTACTTGGAGAATCGCAGCATCATTAGATACTTTTGTAATTGCTTGGGTAATTACTGGCAATTGGAAGATGGGAGGAACAATTGCGGGAATAGAAGTTATTACTAAAATGTTCATCTATTATTTCCATGAGAGAGTTTGGAATAAAATTAAATGGGGAAAAAAAAAGAAATGGTGGTGGTTATCTTAGTTTTTTTGCAATTTCATCTGCGAAATACGTAACAATTGCGCTTGCTCCAGCTCTTTTAAAAGACATTAAACTTTCAACAATAGCATTTTCATTAATAATTTTATCATCTATTCCTTTTCTGATTAAACTATACTCTCCAGAAACCTGATAGGCAAAAACAGGTATCTTAAAACTATCTTTAATTAATTTTATTATGTCTAGATATGGCATTCCTGGTTTTACCATTACAAAATCGGCTCCCTCTTTGATATCCAAGGCGACTTCTCTAAGAGCTTCTTTAGAGTTTTTATAATCCATTTGATAGTTTTTTTTATTACTTTTTAATAGTTTGTTTGATCCAACTGCATCTCTGAAAGGTCCATAAAAATTAGAAGCATACTTTACTGCATAAGATAGTATTTGAACTAATTTAAAGTCTTTCTTATCCAAAGCTTTTCTTATTTCTCCAATTCTACCATCCATCATATCTGATGGTGCTATTACATCACATCCCATTTCAGCCTGAAGAAGTGATTGTTTTACCAATATTTTTATTGTTGCATCGTTATCTACGTAACTTTTATTTATAATTCCGTCATGACCATGTTTAGTATATGGATCTAAGGCAACATCGCACATTATTCCAATTTCGTTATAATTTTTTTTTATGAGTCTTAAAGCTTTACATATTAAGTTATTTCTATTAAGAGCCTCGGAACCTCTGTTATCTTTTTTGTAAAAAGGAGTGTTTGGGAATAATGCTATCATAGGAATTTTTTGCTCGATTGCTTTTTCCACTAATTTTTCTATTTTATCTAGTGAATACCTATATATTCCAGGCATTGTTTTTATTGGTTCTTTTATATTTTTTCCATCTCTAATAAATATGGGCCATATCAAATCGCTTGTTGATAATGTATTTTCTTGAACTAATCTTCTGGTCCAATCTCTTTTTCTATTTCTTCTTAATCTTGTACTGGGGTAAGTGCCAACACTTTTCATATAATAATATATCCTAATTAATTTTTAACTTTATATTATAATGATTAATATAGTCAAAATATTGTGGTATATATATTATTATACTATATATTTAGATCAATTTTTAACTTTATCGAAGTCGAGAGAAAAATAGAAAAGTGAAAAACGTTATTCTAGCATCGGACCATGGTGGTTTTAAATTAAAAGAAATAATTAAAAAATTTTTAATAAAAAAGAGAAAAAAAGTTTTGGACCTAGGAACAAAAAACGCCAATTCAGTTGATTATCCAGATTTTGCTCATTTATTATCAAAAAAGATTAAAAAAAATAGTAAGCAAATTGGAATATTGATCTGTGGTTCTGGCATCGGAATGAATATGGTTGCAAATCGTCATAAAAATATTAGAGCCGCACTATGTTATAATGTCAAGTCTACGAAATTAAGCAGGCAACACAATAATGCTAATGTAATGACATTAGGCGCAAGATTAACTAATAAAAATATGGCTTTAAAGTGCGTATCTGTTTTTTTAAAAACTAATTTTGAAGGCGGTCGCCATTTACGTAGAGTAAAAAAAATTTAAAACGTTATGACAGAATTGAACAAATATCTATCCGAAGACTACGAATCCTTTTTCGACAAAGATTTATCAACCGCTGATCCAGAATTATATAATTCCATAAAACTTGAGCTTGAAAGACAACAACAACATATTGAATTAATTGCATCTGAAAACATTGTTTCAAAATCTGTACTAGATGCTCAGGGCTCGATAATGACAAACAAGTATGCTGAAGGTTATCCTGGAAGAAGATATTATGGTGGATGTGAGTATGTCGATATTGCTGAGGATTTAGCATTAGATAGAGTAAAAAAATTATTTGAATGCAAATATGCAAATGTTCAACCACACTCGGGCGCCCAAGCTAATGGAGCGGTATATCTTGCGCTTTTAAATCCAGGAGACCCAATACTTGGTATGAGTTTAAACTCTGGAGGTCATCTAACTCATGGAGCAAAAGTTGCGCTTTCTGGTAAATGGTTAAATTCATTTCATTACGACGTAGATAAAACAACTGGTCTTATTGATTATCAACAAGTTGAAGAGTTAGCAAAATTGCACAAACCAAAACTTATTATTGCTGGCGGGAGTGCTTATTCTAGAATTATTGATTTTAAAAAATTTAAAGAAATTGCAGATACTGTGAATGCGTATTTAATGGTTGATATGGCACATTTTGCTGGATTGGTAGCTGGCAAAGGACACCCAAATCCAATTATGTACGCTGATGTTGTTACATCAACAACACATAAAGTTTTAAGAGGTGGAAGAGGAGGAATAATATTAACCAACAGAGAAGATATAATTAAAAAAATTAATTCTGCAGTTTTCCCAGGTTACCAAGGCGGCCCATTAATGCATATCATTGCAGCAAAAGCTGTCGCTTTTCAAGAGGCTTTACATCCTAGTTTTAAAAATTATATAAAATCTGTTCTTGATAATGCAAAAATTTTGTCAGAAACTCTTAAAAATAATGGCTTTAAAATATTTTCAGGAGGGACGGATACTCATTTAATGTTGGTTGATTTGAGACCTTTTAATGTAACGGGTAAAGACGCGGAAACAAGTTTAGGTAAAGCGAATATTACCTGCAACAAAAATGGCATTCCATTTGATACACAAAAACCAACCATTACGTCTGGTATAAGGCTTGGTACACAAGCAGCAACAACCAGAGGTTTTGGCCTTAATGAATTTAAAAAAGTTGGAAATTTAATTACAAAAGTAATAGAAGGATTATCAAAAAATCCTAATGATAATAGCAAAATTGAATCTGAGGTGAAAAAAGAAGTTATTTTACTTTGTTCGAATTTTCGAATATATAACCACTTGAGTAAAAAATAATATATGCTTTGTCCTTTTTGCAGAAAAAAAGATACTTCAGTTGTGGATTCTAGACCCACCGAAGATGGAACCGCAATCAGAAGGCGAAGAGTGTGCTCTTGTGAAAGAAAAGAACGTTTTACAACTTTTGAAAGAGTCCAATTTCGTGAATTAACTGTGATTAAAAATAGTGGTCGACGAGCTCCTTTTGATAGAGACAAAATTGCAAAATCGATCACGATTGCTCTTCGAAAAAGGCCCATTGATAGCGAGACTGTAGAAAGTTTTATTTCAAAAATTGTAAGAAATCTAGAAGGTCTTGGTGAAAATGAAATTCCAACATCTACTATAGGTAAATTTATAATGGATGGCCTCTCAAATCTAGATCAAGTAGCTTATGTTCGTTTTGCTTCAGTTTATAGAAATTTTAAGGAAGCGAAAGATTTTGAACAATTCATTGGCAACTTGAATGTCTATAAATCAGAATAAAAATTCATCGCATAATTTTTTTATGAACCTTGCTTTAATGCAAGCAAAAAAAAATTTAGGAAATACGAGTAAAAATCCAACCGTTGGGTGTGTTATTGTTAAGAATAATTTTGTTATATCAACAGGATGCACTGGCATCAAAGGAAGACCACATGCAGAGCATAATGCATTAAGCTATTCGAGTAATGATATAAAAGATTCTTATTTATATGTAACCTTAGAGCCTTGTTCAAGTTATGGCAAAACACCACCATGCGTTAAGTCAATTATTAAAAATAAAATCAAAAAAGTTTTCTTTTCTTTAAAAGACCCTGACCCAAGATCAAATAATAAAAGCATAAAGCAATTTAAAAAAAATAGAGTTAAAGCACACTGTGGAATTCTATCTTCCGAAGTGAAAAATTTTTACAGGAGTTATTATAAAAGTAAAGTATGTGGTTTACCTTTTGTAACAGCAAAAATGGCTGTGTCGAAAGATTTTTATACAAAAAATAAGAAAGGAAAATGGATTACAAATGAATTCTCTCGTGGAAGAGTGCACTTAATGAGAAAAAATCATGATTGCATCTTAAGCAGCTCAAAAACTATTGCTGATGATAATTCATCTTTAACATGCAGAATAATGGGTTTGGAAAAACGTTCACCGACTCGGGTTATATTAGACAAAAGATTAGAAACGTCAATCAGATCTACTATCGTTAAAACTGCATATAAATACCGAACAATTATTTTTTTTAATAGAAATAATAAAAAAAAAATTAAGACATTAAAGAATTTAAAAGTAAAACTTGTTAAGACTTCTTTAAAAGAAGATGGAAGTCTTGATATAAAAAAAATTCTTTTTAAAATTAAAAAATTTGGTTTTTCAAGAATTTTTTTGGAATCTGGAATAAAACTGACTACACATTTTTTGACGGAAGGTTTAATTGATGATTTGCACCTTTTTATATCAAGTAAAAAACTTGGCCACAATGGAAGTAATAATTTTAAAAAAGCAATGAAATTATTTTCAAAAAATATAAAGTTTGTTAATGAAAAAGTTAATTTACATGGGGATAAATTAATCACTTACAGATTTGCATAATGTTTAACGGAATAATCAAACAGACAGGTAAAATTAGTAGAATTTATAGAAATAAAGAAAATTGTTTTGTAGAAATTTTTTCTAAAATGAAATTTACAAAAAAGGAAATTGGAACTTCTATTTCATGTTCAGGCGCATGTTTAACTTTAGAAAAATATAAAGGTAAAATAAGTAAATTTTATATTTCTAAAGAAACTTTAAACAGAACTAATTTTAATTTTTCTATTAGAGGTGATATTATAAATATGGAAAAATCTTTAAAATATAAAGATCGAATATCTGGACATTTTGTTCAAGGCCATATCGATACTACCTGTACAGTAATGAGCATCGATTTAGTAGGCAAGTCTTGGCTTATTAATTTTAAATTGGCAAAAAAATATAATAAATACTTAATTCAAAAGGGCTCTATTGCAATTAATGGTGTTTCTTTAACAATTTCAAAAATTTTAAAAAATGGATTTCAAATTGCTGCTATCCCTTACACCCTCAAATCGACAAATTTATCGTATTTAAAGAGAAAAGACTTAGTTAATGTTGAATTTGATGTTTTTGGCAAATATATAAAAAGTTTTATAAAATGAAAAAAATCAATTTTTCAAAAATTAGTGAGATATTAAAAGATGCTAGGCATGGAAAAATGTTTATTTTGGTTGACGACGAAGGAAGAGAAAATGAAGGAGATCTTGTTATTCCAGCAACCAAAGTATCAGCAAATTCAATTAATTTCATGGCTAAATATGGAAGGGGCCTTATATGTTTAGCCTTAACTCAATCTCAAGTGAATAAACTTAATTTATCCTTAATGTCTCCTATTAATAAATCTAGAACCCAAACTGCTTTTACTGTTTCGATTGATGCAAGATATGGAATTACAACTGGTATTTCAGCTTATGATAGAGCACTTACAATTAAAACAGCAATTAAAAAAAATGCTTCACAAAAAAAAATTGTTTCTCCTGGACATGTTTTTCCACTAGTTTCTAAAAACGGTGGTGTCTTGGTTAGAGCGGGTCATACAGAGGCATCTGTCGATATATCTAAATTGTCTAAATGTGGAGATTCTGCAGTTATTTGTGAAATAATGAATGAAGATGGAACAATGGCCAGAGGAAAACAATTATTTAATTTTTCAAAAAAACATAAAATAAAATTAGGTAAAATTAATGATTTAATTGCATATCGCTTTAATCGAGAAAAATTAATAAAGTTTAAGAAATCCTCAATTATTGAAATTAAAAAGCAAAATTATAATATTAAAATTTTTGAAAGTTTATTAGATGGGTCTGAAAATTTTGCTTTAGTTAAGGGAAATATCAAAAAAAATAAAAATCCTAGAGTTAGGGTTATTTCATCAAATATAGTTAAAAATTATTTAATGGGTGAAAAATTACCTAATTTATTCAATCGAACTATCAAATATTTTAAAAATCATAAAGATTGTGTTTTAATCTTTATAAGGGATTCAAATCTAAAATCCGTTTCTGAAACTTTAAAAGGATATAAGAGTAAAGAGTTTTATAAAACCGGCGAAGATAAGCTGATTAGAAACTCTGGTTTAGGCGCACAAATAATTAAAGCTTTAAAAATTAAGAATATGATATTAGTTACTAGATCAAAAAAGAAAGTTATTGGATTAGAAGGTTATGGTATAAAAATTACCAAACAGGAAATAATTAAATGAAAAAAAAAATTTGTCTAGTTCTAGCAGATTATTATCCAGATATTACAAATATGTTGATGGAAGGTTCTACCAGAAGAATATTAGAAGCAGAATCTAAAAATATATTAAAAATTGGTCACGATACCATCCATGTCTCCGGGGTTTTTGAAATACCTGTGACAATAGCGAAACTAATAAGCAAATATGATGCTTTTGTGGCTTTAGGCTGCGTAATTAAAGGAGAAACTCCACATTTCGATTTAATTTCTAAAGCTGTTGTAAATGCAATAATGGATTTATCCGTTAAAAATAAGAAACCAATAGGTAATGGAATTATAACTTGCCTAAATATGAATCAAGCCATTGAAAGAGCTGATCCTAATGAAAAAAATAAAGGTGGTGAAGCAGTTTCTGCGGTATTACAAATTTTGGAAAATTTTTGAAAATGTATAACGAGGCTCTTCAAAATCCTAGAGTTATTGTAATTCAAAAATTATACGCCCATCATTTAAACAAAAACTCTGAAATAACTTTTCCTAAACACAGATATAAAAAATTCATAAAAGATGTTGTTAATGGGACAGTTGAAAGAAAAGAATTAATTCAAAATTTAATAGATAAAGAATTAAAGGATGATATTAACGAAAATAAGACAGAGTTAATGACAAAATTAATGATTATGGCAGCAATTTATGAATTTATGTTTATGCACAAAACTCCAATTAAAGTTGTTATTAGTGAATATCTAAAAGTTTCTGATTTTTTTGCCGGAAGATCACAAAAAAATTTTTTGAATGCTATCTTAGATAAAATTTCAAAAGTAAGCCGAAGTAAAGATAAATGAATTCTTATTAAAAAATTTATACAATATGATAAAATAATGAGATATATACACAATTCTTTATAAAAGATTTTTGTTGCCTTTTATGATTTTTTTTGACAATTTTCTTTTTTTTAATCAAAACTAATTTTTAAAATGATTGTTACACATGCCTTTGTAATAGCTGCTGGTTTTTTAGCAATTCTATATGGTTTTATAGCAAGTAAACAAATCTTATCTGCTAGCCAGGGTAATTTAAAAATGAGAGAAATTGCTAGTGCTATTCAGGAGGGAGCGAGAGCCTATTTGAATCGTCAATATAAGACTATTGCTATAGCAGGAATTGTCATTCTTATTATTATTTCTTATGCTTTAGGTATATGGGTGGGTCTTGGATATTTTATTGGTGCTTTTCTCTCAGGTGCAGCAGGATATATTGGAATGCTTGTATCTGTTCAGGCAAATGTTAGAACAGCAGAAGCTTCGAGAAAGGGTCTAGCAGCGGGCCTAAATATAGCATTTAAGTCTGGTGCTGTAACTGGAATGCTGGTTGCGGGATTAGCTTTGTTGTCAATATCAATTTATTACTTAATTTTATTAAAATTAAATATAGAAAATAGGGAAATAATTAATGCTCTCATCGGACTCGGTTTTGGTGCTTCTCTAATCTCAATTTTTGCAAGATTAGGCGGAGGAATTTTTACAAAAGGTGCTGATGTAGGCGCTGATCTAGTTGGTAAAGTTGAGGTAGGAATTCCTGAGGACGATCCAAGAAATCCTGCTGTGATAGCTGATAACGTTGGGGATAACGTTGGTGATTGCGCTGGAATGGCTGCCGACCTGTTTGAAACTTATGCTGTCACAATTGTTGCTACTATGGTTTTATCGTCAATATTCTTTGTTAACAATTTAAGTATGATGATTTATCCATTGGCAATTGGAGCCACATGTATAATTACATCAATAGTAGGAACTTTTTTTGTTCGCTTGGGTCCGAGTAAAAATATAATGGGAGCTCTGTACAAAGGGTTTATAGCTACAGCAATTTTGTCTTTAGTGTTACTATATCCAATTACGGATAGAATAATTGGTTTAAATAATACTTATTCGTCAACAAATTCTGAATTTACTGGTTTAGATCTTTATTTTTGTGGAATTATTGGTTTGGTAATTACGGGTCTTATCATATGGGTAACGGAATTTTATACAGGTACAAAATTTCGTCCCGTTTTAAGCATTGCCAAATCATCAACGACTGGTCATGGCACAAACGTTATTCAAGGATTAGCTGTTTCTTTGGAGGCAACAGCATTACCAGCATTGATTATTGTATCAGGAATTTTAATGACAAATCACTTTGCTGGTTTATTTGGTATAGCAATAGCAGTAACCACTATGCTCGCTTTAGCTGGTATGGTTGTTGCCTTGGATGCTTATGGACCAGTTACAGATAATGCTGGAGGTATCGCAGAAATGTCAAATCTACCTAAAAAAATTAGAAAAACTACCGATGCTTTAGATGCTGTGGGAAATACAACAAAAGCTGTTACCAAAGGTTATGCTATAGGTTCAGCGGGATTAGGTGCGCTAGTTTTATTTGCTGCCTATACAGAAGACATAAAATTTTTCTCAAATGTTAGTGGTTCGAATCTTGAAAATATTTCAGTAAATTTTGATTTATCCAATCCTTTTGTTGTTGTTGGTTTATTAGTTGGAGGTATGCTTCCTTATCTATTCGGATCAATGTCTATGCAGGCTGTGGGAAGAGCAGGTGGCGCTGTAGTTATTGAGGTAAGAAGGCAATTCAAGAAAATACCTGGAATTATGAAACGCAAAAGAAAACCTGATTATGGAAGATTGGTAGATTTATTAACTAAAGCAGCAATCAAAGAAATGATAATACCATCATTATTACCTGTTTTATCACCTATAATTTTATATTTTGTTGTCCTAGTAATCGGAGGACTTGAATCTGCGTTATCCGCTGTTGGAGCCATGTTACTGGGAGTTATTATCACAGGTTTATTTGTTGCAATATCAATGACGGCTGGTGGTGGAGCATGGGACAATGCAAAAAAATATATCGAAGATGGTAAATTTGGCGGCAAAGGTTCAGAAGCACACAAGGCAGCTGTTACTGGAGACACTGTTGGCGATCCGTATAAAGATACAGCTGGTCCTGCGGTGAATCCCATGATCAAAATAACTAATATAGTTGCATTGCTTCTCTTGGCGGTTATAGCACACTAATATTATTTTCTTCCCTGCTCCATTTTTTGTCTAACACTAGACAAAAAACTATAAACAAAATTTTCTCTCCTAATATCATTTTCGGTAATAGCTTTCGCAAATTTTATATCTTTTATATTTTTTTTATCATAAAAAGTTTTATTATTTAAAACACCATATTTATCAAATTCTAAAACTAAAACATTATTTTTAGTTAATTCACTTCTGCCAAGTTTTAAAGTTTTACCTTTGGTTATCGTTCTTTCTATATAAATCCATAAATTATCGTCAGTCATCCCTTTGGTCGCAGGTTGTCCTAAAACTTTAATTGCGTCATTTTTATTTGATTTACTTACAATGATTAACTTTTCTCTCTTATCAAGATATGCTATCCCGTGTGTTTTGGTTAATTTAATGCGTTGACATTCTGTTAAAAAAACTAAACTTGTCAACAATAATATTACAATATTTTTCATATGAACAAATATATCAAAAAAGTAAAATCACAGGAAGATAAGTTATATAACAAAGTTCTATTTTTATCACGAAATAAATTATTTTACATAAAATTTGGTTTGAAAGATACTTTTCAGAATAGAATCAATCTTATTTTTCTTCATATTTCATTTTTGTTTATTAGAACAAAACAAAAAAACGAACAATTGATATACAAAGAATTTGATCAGAAATTGTTTGATTACACTTTCAAAAAAATAGAACTCAATATGAGAGAAGTTGGTTGTAGCGATATGACGGTTAACAAAAAAATGAAATTTATGATTAATATGTTTTACAATATTTTACTAGATAGTGAAAAATATGCACAAAAAAATATAAAAAATAAAAATTCATATTTGTTAAAATATCTATCTCAAAATAATGACAAAAAAAGTCCTATTAATATTGCTTTAGTTGAATATTTTGACACTTATCAAGCTTTTTGTTTTGATTTAAGTTCAGATAGTGTATTAAATGGTGATTTAAATTTTCATTATAAATGAACATATTGTAAATGGCAGTACCTAAACGAAAAACCTCGAAATCCAGAAGAGATAAAAGAAGATCTCATCACAGATTAAAAAATGTAAATATTATTGAAGACAAGAAATCTGGAGAGTTTAGATTGTCGCATCACGTAGATTTAAAAACTGGCCTCTATAAAGGTAGACAAGTTTTTGATCCAAAAAAATAAAAATTTAATTAATATAGCATGAGCAACAAAATTAAGATTGCAGTAGATGCAATGAGTGGGGAAAACTCTCCAAAAAAAATAATTGAAGGAATAAATATTTCTCTAAAATTTAATAAAAATAATTTTTTCTCTCTTTATGGACGTCAGGAAATTTTGGAAAAAGAAATAGCAAGGAATAAATCAATTGAGCAATATTGCGAAATCATTAATACAAAAAATATTATTGAAGATGAAGAAAGCCCTCTTGTTGCTGCGAAAACTGGTAGAGATTCAAGCATGTGGAAAGCTATTGAATCCCAAAAAGAAAATAAAACTGATATTTCTCTTTCCGCTGGGAATACTGGAGCGCTTTTAATAATCTCTCGACTTTTATTAAAATCAATTGACGGAATTAACAAACCTGCATTAGCAGGTTTATGGCCAAACAATAACGGCATGAATGTTGTTCTTGATCTTGGTGCTAACATAGAATGTAGCGAAAAGAATTTGGTAGATTTCGCGTGCATGGGCTCAGCTCTATTTAAATCTCTTTTTAAAAATGATAATCCACGAATCGCGTTATTGAATATTGGTCTTGAGGAAAATAAGGGAAGCGATACATTGAAGAAAACTTATTCAATACTTAAAGAAAATAAAATAAAAAATTTTGATTTTAGAGGATTCATAGAAGGAAATCATATAATGGATGGAAATGTCGATGTTATAATAACTGATGGATTTACTGGAAACATAGCACTAAAAACTGCTGAAGGTACTGCTAATTTTATAACAAAAAATTTAAAGAAAGCATTAAACAAACTTTCAATAATTATGTCATACAAATCTTTAAAAAAATTTAAGGAGAAACTTGACCCCAGGAAATATAATGGCGCAATTTTTTTAGGACTTCAGAGCCCTGTAGTTAAAAGTCACGGTTCAACTGATGCTATTGGATTCGCTCATTCTATTGAAGTGTGTCATAAAATTGTACAAGCTAATTTAATTAAAAAGATAAAATCACACTTAATTACGGTTGACGCTGAATAAAAGCAGTACTATTTCTTTTTGATGCTAAAAAAAAATTTTACAAGAAAAAATATAATTAATAAAGTTTATCAAAACTTGGGTTTCTCTAAAAATACATCTTCAAGAATAATAGATGATTTCTTTGAAACAATAATTGATATACTGATGAAATTTAAAAAAATTAAGATTTCATCATTTGGAACATTTGAAGTTATAGGTAAAAGTGAAAGAATTGGGCGCAATCCCAAAACTAAAGTGAAAGCTAAAATTTCAGCAAGAAATGTTGTTAAATTCAAACCATCAAATATTATTAAAGATAAAATAAATAATTAATGGATAATATTACAAAATCCGATGATGCTTATAAAACTATTGGTGAAGTCACCAAGGAACTAGGATTAATTGATAAAAATACTGGTCATTTACAGACACATACTCTTAGGTATTGGGAAACTCAATTCAAACAAATTCGTCCTGAAATTGGTACGGGAAAAAGAAGATATTATTCAAAAAAAAATTTTGAAACTATTAAATTAATAAAATTTTTATTAAAGGAGAAAGGCTTGACAATCAATGGAGTAAAAAAAATATTAAATAATCCAGAAATACAATCACTTGACGGTGGTATTAATTTAAGTGTATATAAAAATGATTTAAAAATCAGTAAAAGTGTCAGAGGTAGAATAGAAAAGATTTCTAGAATTATTAGAGAATTAAAGAAATATAGATAATGGCTAAAAAATCATCTATAAAAGTTCGTCTTGTCCCAGAAAGTAAGCCTGATAGTGCTTTTTTTTATTATGTTAAAAAACCTTCAACTGGTGAAAAAGCAAAAAATAAACTTAAAATCAAAAAATATAATCCATCAACTCGCAAACATGAAATATTTGTAGAAAAAAAATTACCACCACATAGTAAATAATTATTTTTTTTTAAATTTTTTTTTTTGAAATTCAACATAACTCCATATTATAGATTTCCATATTCTTGATGTTAGTTTTGAATCAATGCCATATCTAATAGATTTATTTTTAATTTTTTTGAGAATATCGTCTATTCTTTTGCGATCAATTATTTGTCTTTTATATTTTTTTATACTTAACATATATTTAACAATTTTAGTTCTCTCTTTAATTAAATCAAAGATTTTTTTATCTATCTGGTCAACTTTATTTCTAGCTATTTTAAGTTTTGTTTTGTTCATTGGAGTGACATTAAATAATTATAAATTTATAAAATAGATATGTATATTAATACTATGAATGAAAAAAATAAAAATATTTATATTTCCTACTGGTTACTGTTAATAACTTTTCTTGTAGCTTTAATGATTATCATAGGTGGATTGACTAGATTAACTGATTCTGGTCTATCGATTACCAGATGGGATTTGGTTTCTGGAATATTGCCACCCCTGTCATTAAATGAATGGGAAAAATCATTTTCACTATATAAATATATACCCGAATATAAATTGTTAAATTCATCAATGACTTTAGATCAATTTAAGACCATTTACTGGTGGGAATATATTCATAGATTGTTGGGGCGTTTTGTTGGACTTTTTTTTCTTATACCTTTGCTCTATTTTACACTTAAAAAAAAAATAAAAAAGAATTCATTAATTTCTCTTTATCTGATTTTGTTACTTATACTCTTTCAAGGTTTTATTGGATGGTTCATGGTTAGAAGCGGTTTGACGGAAAAAACTGATGTTAGTCATTATCGTTTAGCCACGCATTTAACTTTGGCTTTTATTATTTTCATTTTACTATTGTGGAATTACCTTGAACATAGAGAACAACAAGTTTTGATATCTAATAAAAAATTGCCATTACATTTACCAATTTTTTTTATTCTTTTTTTACTTTTACAAATCTGCGTAGGAGCTCTTGTTTCAGGTTTAGATGCTGGCAAGATATATCAATCATGGCCATTGATGAATCAGAGTTATTTTCCTGACGACTCTAATCTTAGAGATCTATTTTCAATGAAAGCTTTAGAAACGCCCTCTATTTTGCAATTTATACATAGAAATGTAGCTTATTTTATAATCTTATTGTTTAGTTTTATCGCAATTATAATTTACAGATATAAAGATTTTGCTTATTTAAGAAATATTACTCAGTTAATTTTCATATTTCTTTTTTTACAAACTTTTTTAGGAATTTTAACGGTACTTTCTGGTTCATGGATAATTTTAGCATCTATGCATCAAATAGGATCAATTCTCTTAGTTACAACATCTTTAATTCTAGTATTCAAAAATTCTAGAATCAACTAACATTTCTAAGTTTTACACTTCCGGTGTGCTCTAAAGCTTGTTTTATATCAGCTTTTTTAGAGCTTTATAAGAATTCAAGGTGCGCAATATGCTCAAACAACTAATTGTAAAGACTTTTCGTGGTTCTAAAAGATTTGACATTATCTACTATTCTCAGTATTTATGCGCCAATTATGATGACAAATTTTATTAAGAAAAATGAAATAAAAAATAATTGGCTTTTAATAGATGCCGAAAATGTAATAGTTGGTAGGCTAGCTGCTTATATATCCAAAGTTTTACGTGGTAAAAATAAAAGTCAATACACGCCTCATATGGATAACGGTGATTTTGTTGTTGTAACAAATATTGAAAAAATTAAATTTACTGGAAAAAAACACAACAAGAAAAAATATTATAGACATACTGGTCATCCTGGTGGAATTAAAAGCACCACTCCTTCTGTCTTGATAAAGAAAAAGCCTGAAGAAATTTTAAAATTAGCTGTTAAAAGAATGCTGCCCGACGGTCCTTTGGCTAAAAAGCAGCTTTCCAAATTAAAAATATACAAGGGTAAATTGCATCCCCATGAATCACAAAATCCAAAAATTATTGATTTTGGTAAAATTAACTATAAAAACAAAATTTCATTAAACTAATATGGAACCTCAATTAAATACAAAATCTATTGTTGATAAAATTAAGTTGGATTTTAAAGAATCAAAATATGCAACCGGAAGAAGAAAGAAGTCTATTGCTAGAGTTTGGTTGAAAAAAGGTTCTGGCTATATTTATGTTAATGGAAAAAAAATGATAAATTATTTTAACAAGCCAAATTTACATATTGCAATCTGCAGACCGTTTACAGCAACTAAGAGAGAAAATGAATTTGATGTAAAATGTACCGTAAAAGGTGGAGGGTTTACTGGTCAAGCTGGGGCCATAATTCTCGGTATATCGAGAGCTTTGGTTGAATTTGAGCCAGGTCTAAAGACGATTTTAAAAAAAGAAAAATTTACTACGAGAGATTCAAGGGCTGTAGAAAGAAAAAAATACGGACGTAGAAAAGCAAGACGAAGTTACCAGTTTTCTAAAAGATAAACTTTCTTTAAATTACCACTTAAAAATAATAACTGTTATAATCGGAAACTATGAAGGATTCATTAAATATAGCAATAGCGGGCGCAACTGGATATGTGGGGCTTGAGTTGATTAAAATACTACTTAAACATCCAAAAGCTAACATTATTTATTTGTGTGCAAGAAGATCTCTAGGAAGATCAATTACTATGTTTGATAAGAAAATTAAGAAAAAAAATTTACCAAAAATTTCTGATATTAAAAAAATTAATTGGAATAAAGTGAATGTTCTTTTCACATCACTTCCTAATGGTGAAGCTCAAAAAATTGCAAACAGAATCCCCAGTAATATTAAATTGATAGACTTATCTGCTGATTTTAGATTAAACGATCATAGAATATATAAAAAATGGTATAAAAAAGATCACAATTGTAAAAAATTTATAAATAAATCTATTTATGCAATTACAGAATTTTCCAGAAATAAACTTAACAATCATAGAATAATCGCGTGCCCAGGTTGTTACCCAACCTCTGCTCAAATTCCGCTGATCCCTTTAGTAGAGAAAAGGATGATAAATGTTAACAATATAATTATTGATTCTAAATCTGGATATTCAGGAGCAGGAAGAAATTTTAAAAAAAAATTTTTATTTAAAAATTTATTTGATTCTGTTTCTGCTTATGGAATAGGATCACATAGACATATGGCAGAAATTGATCAAGAATTATCAAAAGCATCAAAAAGAAAAATTAATGTATTTTTTACACCACATATTTTGCCAATGTTTCGAGGAATTCTATCCACTATATATTTAGAAACAATTGGAAAAAATAATGCAAAAAAGATATATAAATTTTTAAAACAATATCATAAAAATAATTTTTTTGTTAAAATAGCTAAGTTTAACACTCCAATTGGAACTGGTGATGTGATGAATACAAATTATTGTAAACTTTCTATATGTAAAGATAGAAAAAAAAATAAAGTTATTATTATTTCCGCAATAGATAATTTAATCAAAGGTGCTTCAGGACAAGCTGTTCAAAATATGAATGTTGCTTATCACTTAAATGAAACTTTGGGATTACAATGAAATATATTAATTTATTAGTTTTTTGTTTTCTTTTTTTTGGTTGTTCAAAAACTGCTACTCTTTACTGGTGTGGTGATCATGCCTGCCGCAGTGTTGCAGAAAAAAATGCATATTTTAAAAAAACAATGACAGTCGAAATAAAGAAATCAGATCAATTTGATAAGATAATTAAATCAGATCTTGAGATAATAAAAGAGCAAGCGAATTTGGAAGATAAAAAAAGAAATGTTCGACGTAAAACTTTTGTCAAGAAAAATAAATCAAGCAAAAAAAGAGTAATTAAAAATGAAAAAAAGTTAGCTAAACAAGCTCGTATAAATGAATTAAAAAAAATAAAGAATGAAAAAAAAATAGCTCAAAAATCTCGTTCTGCAAAGAAAAAAAAAAGATTTAAAACTAAAAAACAATATAGAAAGAAAAATCCATCGAAGAAATATGTTTCTATAAAGAATAATAAAGCAAATACTGAATTTAAAAACTTAGTTAATAAAATTATTAAGAGAAATGCACACAAACCTTATCCTAATGTCAACGATATACCCAATTAATTATTATGCATAAGAATATCAATATTGGAATAATTGGATTAGGACAAATCGGAAGTAGATTGTATGAAGAAATACTATCTAAAAAAAAAGATATTGGAATTAAAACTGGAGTAAACGTTAATATTCTTGCTATATCAGCAAAAAACATTAATAAAAAAAGAAATTTTAAATTTAGTAAAAAAATTTTTTACAAAAATCCAATTTATATAGCCAAAGATCCAAGAATAGATATTGTATTTGAATTAATCGGTTATTCAGATGGTTTATCAAAAAAAGTTGTTGAACTGGCTCTAAAAAATAAAAAACATGTAATTACTGCAAATAAAGCTTTAATAGCAAAGAACGGCGATTATCTTTCTTTGTTAGCAGAAAAAAATAAAGTTAATTTAGAATTTGAAGCCTCGGTTGGTGGGGGGATACCAATATTACGAACTATAAAAGAAGGTTTAGCTACGAACAAAATTAATAAAGTCGTTGGGATTTTAAATGGTACTTGCAATTATATACTTTCCAAAATGGAAAGTTCAAAAGATTCATTTGCTAATGTCTTGAGGAAAGCTCAAATATTAGGATACGCTGAGCCAAGAGATCCAAGATTTGATTTGAATGGCTATGATACTTTAGCTAAAGTAAGAATATTATCTGCTCTCGTATTTAATAATAAAATTTCAAAAAATAACTGTTTAATGAATGGAATAGAAAATATCGAACTCGAGGATATTAAAATGGCAGATAAATTAAATTTTAGAATAAAACTGCTGGGAATTACTGAAATAATAAATAACCAATTATTCGAAAGAGTTCATCCATGTTTAATAAAAAAAGACACATATATAGCAAATGTCAATGGAGTTATGAATGCCGTGATTCTTGAAGGTAAACCAGTAGGACAAAGTTTATTACAAGGTGAGGGAGCGGGACCTGGACCTACTTCCTCAGCCCTTATGTCTGATTTGTTATCTATTTTAAGAGGTAATATTAAATATCCGTTTGGATTACCGTTTAAGAAAAGAAAAAAAATTAATACTTATGATAAAAATCAATACTTGAACTCTTTTTATTTGCGTTTTGACGTTAAAGACAAACCTGGCGTTTTATCTTCGATAACTAAAGTTTTTACCAAGAATAAAATTTCAATTAAAAATCTAATTCAAAAACCTGATAAAAAGAATAAAACTGCTTCTATAGTTATATTAACACATGAAGCTAGAGAAAAAAATTTTAATAGTTTAATTTTTAATTTAAATAACAATAAATCTGTCAAAAAAAAATCTACTTTTATTAGAATAGAAAAAGTTTAAATGAATATTGATAAAAAGTTTATTGATTCTTTTGTTCACACCACTGAGAGAGCTGCCTACGGTGCTTCACTGTTTAAGGGCAAAAATGATAAAATTGGTGCCGATCGTGAAGCGGTTAATGAAATGAGAAAACAATTAAATAATATTGACATGAAAGGTAAAATTGTAATTGGCGAAGGTGAGTTAGACGAAGCTCCGATGCTCTATATTAACGAGGAAGTTGGAACCAAGAGAGGTGAAGAACTTGATATTGCAGTTGATCCTTTAGAAGGAACAAATTTTACAGCAAAAAACTTGCCAAATGCTTTATCAGTACTCGCTGTCACTCATAAAAGCAATCTCCTTAATGCGCCAGACACTTATATGGAAAAAATTGCTATTGGTCCTGGACTACCTGAAAATTTAGTTGATCTTGATTTTTCTGTAGAAAAAAATATTAGATTATTATCAGACGCAAAAAATGTTTCTCCACATCAAATAAATGCCTGTGTTTTGAAACGCCCAAGACACAACAAAATAATAGAGGCGTTAAACTCGTTGAACGTTAAGATAAATTTTATAACTGATGGTGATGTATCTGGTGTCATTTCTGTTGCTAAACCTAGCACATACATTGATATATATTTAGGAATAGGTGGCGGTCCAGAAGGAGTTCTAGCAGCTGCTGCTTTAAGCTGTTTGTCTTGTCAAATGCAGACTAGACTAGTATTTCAAAATGAAGATGAAAAAAACAGAGCAAAAAAAATAGGTATTAAGGAACTTGACGCTAAATACTATCTTAAAGATATGGTCAAGGATGATGTTATTTTTTGTGCCACTGGAGTTACAAACGGCGATATGGTTAAAGGTATAAAAGATCTTGGTGATTCTTTCGAAGCCGAAACTTTACTACTTCACAAAAGCAGTAACACAAATAAAATAATTAAAAATATAATAAAAAAATGAATTTCACTTCAGTCAGTAGAAAGAACTGGATATTTAAAAAATTCAGTTCTTCGGATGTAGAGAAATATTGTGAAGAATATACTTTGAACGAAATTGTTGCAAAACTTTTATCGATTAGAAAAAATGATATTAAAAATATAGATTTTTTTTTAAATCCAGCAATTAAGAATATTATGCCAAATCCTTACTGTTTAAAAAACATGGATGTTGCAATTAATAGAATTTATCACAGTATTATCAAAAATGAATCAATAGGTATTTTTGGTGATTATGATGTGGATGGAGCTACATCCACAGCGTTATTGTTGCGTTATTTTTTATCCATAAATCAAAAAATACATATACACATTCCTGACAGAAAAAAGGAGGGATATGGTCCTACAATAAAGGGTTTTGAAAATCTTATAAATTTGGAAGTCAAACTTATCATTACCGTTGATTGTGGCACAATGTCATTTGAACCCATTAAAAATTCTCAAGATAGAAATATTGATGTGATTGTATTAGACCACCATCAATCTGATCTTAAACTTCCAAAGGCTTGCGCTCTTGTAAACCCCAATAGATATGACGATACCTCACAACTTAATTATCTTTGCGCTGCCGGTGTCTGTTTTATGTTTTTGGTAGCCTTAAATAAAAAACTTAGAGATGCTGGTTGGTTTGTAAAGAACGATATAAAAGAACCGAATATTTTAAATTTTTTAGATTTAGTCTCCTTAGCTACTGTATGCGACGTTGTCCCACTTATAGATTTGAATAGAGCTTTTGTTTCTCAAGGACTGAAAGTGATAAAAAAAAGATTAAATTTGGGTTTAAAAACTTTATATGATTTGTGTGAAATTAAATCTGAACCTAGCACATATCATTTGGGTTACGTTTTGGGACCAAGAATTAATGCCGGTGGCAGAGTAGGAAAATCTTCCCATGGTGCTGAACTTTTATCTTCCAACGATCCCCAGAAAGTTTATAAAATCGCAACAGATTTAAATAAATCTAATAAAGAAAGGCAGAGTATTGAGTTTATTTTATTTAAAAAAGTTTATTCACTCATCGACAATTTTAAAAATGATCCAGTATTAGTTTTGTCTGGTGAGGGTTGGCACGAGGGAATAATTGGTATTGTGGCTTCAAGAATAAAAGAAAAATATAATAAACCAACGATAATAATTTCATTAAATGAAAATCTGGGAAAAGGATCGGCTAGATCGGTAAATGGTTTTGATATCGGAAAACATATTATTAAGGGCACTCAATTAAAAATTCTTGAAAAAGGAGGTGGACATAAAATGGCAGGAGGATTTGTTATTAAAAAAAATAATATAAGTTTATTTAGAAATTTTTTAATTGATAATTATGAAAAATCTCAATTGAATTCATCAAGTATAAGAAATTTATATCTAGATTCATTGATAGCCCCAAGTGCCATAAATGAAGAATTTTATCATGAGATTTGTAAATTAGCTCCTTTTGGCGCAGGGAATATTGAGCCAAAATTTGCGATCAAAAATTTAAAGGTAATCAATTCAAATTTTGTAGCAGACAAACATATAAAATCTGTTTTACATGGAGAAGATGGTTCAGTTATTAAAAGTATCGCTTTTAATGCTAAAAATGGTCCATTAGAACCATTTCTTGATCAAAAAAATAAAAAAAAATTTAATATTGCAGGAAAAATAACTTTAAATTCATGGCGAGGTAAGCAAAATATTGAATTTATTATAGAAGATCTATCTGTTAATTAACTTAGTCTGGCAATTTCTGAAAAGAATTCTGCAGATTTTTTTTATAATTTTTCCAAGAATTAATAGAACTTTTGTAAATTTTTTTTCTAGCTTGAATATCACTAGCTGTTTTAATGAGCCTTTTATTTTCATAAAATTTCAGACAGTTTTTATTCCAATCTAAATTACATTTTTCTATTAAGTTTCTAATTTGTTGTTCAGGGTTTTCAATGATTTGCTCATATTCTATATCCACAATAAATTTAGGAAGTGTTTTCTTCCAATGCCTTATTAAGTCATGATAGAGATAATAATAATCTGTAATTTCATCTAATTTATAGGCAAAATTTAAACTTTTGTTTGCAAAAAAATTTTTAAAAATTGATAAGCAATTATCTTTAGAATTTCTCACACAGTGAATTATTATTGAATTTGGTAGTATCAATTTTATTAGACCAATCCACTTGAAATTTATTGGAAGTTTATCAGTTACTTTTTCAGATTTATTGGAAATTTTTATTAGATCATTGATATATTTTTGTCCTATCAATTTTAGATCCTTTTTTTTTATATTATTATTTTGTTTTAATAATAATTTCCCATGCTCCATACAAAAATTATTTTTTATTAAGTCTGGTAGAAAATAAAGTTCATCTCCACCAAAAACCTTTGGATGGCTTGATATTATTTGCTCTACCAGCGTGGTGCCAGACCTTGGCATACCAACTATAAATATAGCTGAAGAATTCAAATTACCCAAATTAGCATATTTTTTAAAAAGATTTTCATTAAATATTTTCTTGATATTATCAAATTCATTTTTTTCTTTCTCTACTGAAAAATTTATCTGTTTTCTACGAAGATTATTGGCCTCCTTGTAATATTTAAATGAATTATCGTAATCTTTAATATCTTCCATAGCTTTACCAAGTGCAAAAATTATATCTGGGTGTTGTTCATTATTTTTTTTAGAATTATGGTAGATTTTTTCTAATAAGGCTAAATGATCATCGTCTTTTTTATATTTAATTAATTGACTTAACGTTCTATGAGCAGAATAGAAATTTGTATTTAATTCTATTGATTTTTGCAAATGTACTTTGGCTTCATCAAATTTACCTAAGTTTTTGTATAAAATCCCTAAATTGTAATATGATATATAAAATTTCGAATTAATTGCTAATGATCTTTTAAAAGACAGTTCTGCTTTTCTAATTTTATTAAGTGTTAGATATAGACTTCCTAAATTATTATGTGGTTCTGATATTTTGTTGTCTAAGCTAATCGATTTTTTATAATAATTTTCTGCTCTTTTATATTCTGCCTTAGATTTATAAATGCTTCCTAAATTATTATATATCATGGCGTATTCAGGATTAAATTTAATTCCTTTTTCGTATATTTCTATTGCTTCATTTACTCTATTTTGTTCAGTAAGAATAAGTCCCAAAATGTTATATAAAATAACAACTTTTGGATAATTGTGTATTAGCTTCCTATTAAGATTTTCTGCTTTAATCAATTTTTTAGATTTATATAAATTTAAAAGTTGTTCGATTTCTTTTTGTAAAATTTTCATTTGCTAAGCTAAATAACGTCCAATCTTTAATAAATTGAATTTCTTCATGAATAAAACAAAATTATCATCATTGAAACAGTTTCCAATATATAATAAATACAAGAATAATTTAATAGGTCCCATCGTCTAACGGTTAGGACAGGTGGTTTTCAATCACCTAATCGGGGTTCGATTCCCCGTGGGACCGCCAAAAGTGTGTAATAATAGCTTAATGCAATTCAATATTCCCTATTTAGTTAAAGAATTTTTTTTAAAACAATTTTTAAGTTTCTTTAAATTTTAATGACTTATTATGTTTATGTTTTAGCCAATCATAAGAATTCAAAATTAGTAACTTATGTCGGTTACACAAATAACCTAACTAAGAGATTATATTTGCACAATAGAGGGAAGGGAGCTAAATTTACAAGGGGCAGAAAATGGAAAATAATATATACCGAAAAATATATTACAAAAAAAGCGGCAATTTCAAGGGAATCCTATATAAAGAAAAATAGAAAATTAAGAAATATAATTAAAGAATTGTTTAGATGGAAAAAAAAATAGCCATACTTTTACCTTATAAAGAAAAATACACCTTAAAAGAGGCTAGCGCGGTCTCCATATGGGTTAAGGACTATTTGGGACATAGCTCTCTTAAAACTAAAACTACAGTATTTGGATACCTAACTGAAAAGAATAATCCATTAACTAATAATTTTATAAATTTAAATATTTCTAAAATTGGTTATAAAAAAAATTACTTTTATACTAAGAAATTTTTCGAAGAATACAAAAAATGTAATTTTGAAATTATTGAAATACATAATCGACCTGAATCACTTGTTTTCCTTTTAAAAAAAAAGATAAAAAGTAAATTTATTTTTGTTTATCACAATAATCCTCAAGATTTAAGATTTTCCAAAAGTGTAAAGGAAAGACTTTTTATAGCACAAAATTGTGATCAAATATTTTTTGTAAGCAATTGGGTAATGGAAAAGTTTTTTGAAGGTTTACCTTTTAAATATAAAAATAATTGCGAAATTTTATATCCTAGTATAAACAAAATATATAAATTTCCTAAAAAAGAAAAAATTATTGTTTTCACAGGAAAATTAAATTCAGCTAAAGGCTACGATGTTTTTGGTAAAGCGGTATTAAATGTTTTGAATAAATTTGTAAATTGGAAAGCTTATGCAATTGGAAACGAAAGAAGAGAAACATATACTTTTATACACAAAAATTTTAAAGTTATTGATTGGTTGCCTCATCAACAAATTCTAAATTTTTATAAAAAAAGTTCAATTTCTGTAGTTTGTTCTAGGTGGCAAGAACCTTTTGGAAGAACAGCAATGGAATCCGCGGCCTACGGTTGTGCAACTATCACAAGTGCTAGGGGCGGATTGTCCGAAACATTTAATAACAATCTTGTTTTAAAAAATTTGAGCACATTTACACTTGAAAAAATGATAGTTAAAATAATTAATA